>JBAVGD010000199.1:0-2900 GCA_049684635.1 Solirubrobacterales bacterium
CGTCGAGCTTTCTAGGCGCGTTCATCTTTCCGCAGCCCAGTGCTCACGTCGAGTGCAGGCACTGCGTCGAAAAGGCACGATTAAAAGGTACGCGGTCCTTCTTGACAGAGAGCAACTGGGATTGGGAGTTGTGGCGTTTGCGAGTGTGACTTTCGACAAGGCACAGTACCGGCGAATGAACGACCTTCATAAGGTGATTGGGGAGTTCCCGGAGGTGCTGGAGTGCTATGCCGTGACCGGCGAGTACGACTACTTGTTGAAGATAGTTGCGCCGGACCTGGAATCCTACGGAGTCTTCCTGAATTCCCGACTCATTCAGGCGCCCGGTGTGGTCAGCGTTCGATCGATGGTGTCGATGAACACGGTGAAATGCACGACAGTTCTGCCGATTGAGGTGAAATAAACGGATTATCGTGCAGGTCCGAGAGCACGCCACAACTTGCATTAGTGACGATAGTCCTGCAGTAGCCGACACTCCTACTCGATCGCTACACTCCATTCGGCTAAAGCTTGCGGCGGTTTGTCGCCCACCCTAATCGCGCAAAACACAGGAGCCACTCAAATCGAGCACCATTGTGGAACCTGTGGCGATCGTGACGCGACTGATTTTTTCTCTTCCGCTTTACCCGCTCACATGTCTCGGCCGATACCGCACCGATCTTCCCAGTTCAGCAGGCCGCCCTTTTTCTGCCACTCATTTTCTCGGGCACTGCTTCGGGCTAATTCCTGCGTCCGGCAGCTTCGCGGCTTCTGCTTTCCCGGTTCCGCCCTTACACCATTGGGTTCCCTCCCATAAAGCAGCCGCTCGCTTTGGAAGCAGAAGCCTTCGCTTATGGGTGCCCCAGAAAAATGGGGCAGAAAAAGGAGACATTTTCATGTCCTACTTATATGTTAAGTGGAATAGCTTCGGGCTGAGGTTTGCCCGCCGGCGTTTCGGACATTAGAGCATGGTTTGTCTTGAGCTGGCCACTCCCGTAGCGAAGACCTGCGCCGCCGGAGGCGGCGCGGTTAGGTCGTAGCGGAGGGAGTGGCCCGTGAGAAAGATTTTCAGAGCACGATCTCGGCTGGCCGGGAGCACTTCTACGAGTGCTCCGCTCACTGTCCATGTGAATTACTTCCGAATGCGTCATCACCATTCGCGAGTTTGAGAACTCTTACCAGGGGCTTGATTGTAAGCCCCTGGATCACAATGGAAAAGATGACCACGCCGAACGTCAAGTTCAAGATTTGCTCGCGATAGGGAAACGCGCTGTTCAAGCTCAGCGCCAAAGCGAGCGCCAATGCTCCGCGAAGTCCACCCCATACGGCTAGATGCTGCCAACGAAGCGGAATTTTCTCTACGAAGCGATTGCTCAGAGGAACGAGCAGATAGACCGACAACGCGCGCCCAAGAAGTACGGCACCGATCGCCACCACTACAATGGTCCAATTCTGAAAGAGTTCGCGCACATGGATTTCGAGGCCAATCAAAAGAAACACGAGAGAATTCATGACGAACGAAATGTACTCCCAGAACGACTGCATCGCGGATAGCGTTCGAACGCTCATCCCCTTTTTCGCGCCAAAACTGCCGAGCATCAGCCCTGCGGATGCGGTCGCGATTACACCTGACAGTTGCAAGTGGTAGGCGAGCAGATAGCTCCCATACGCAAGAATCGTTGTAAGAGTGATTTCAATCTGGGGATCATCCACTCTTTCCGTAATGCGGCTGGCCATGTATCCCAAGGCCGACCCCAGAAGCGCTCCACCGGCGACGGCTAGGAAATACTGCCCGATACCCTTCGGCACGCTCCACTTTTCGGCAATGACGGCTCCGAACACGATTCCAAACAGGACGACCGCGGTTCCATCATTGAGAAGACTTTCTCCTTCCATGATGAGAGAGAGCCGCTTATCTACTCTGAGGTCCTTGAAGATCGCCAGCACAGAAATGGGGTCTGTGGCGGAGATGATGCACCCGAAGAGAAGTGCAATGAGCACCGGCAAGCCGATCAACCAATGCAAAAGGTATCCCGTTACAAGGGCGCCGAGCAGCACACCTGCGTTGGCGAGCAGCAACAGTGGTACGGAATTCCGAAGCAGCTCCCGCACGTCGAGCTTCACGCTGCCTTCAAACACCAACGCAGGAAGAAACAAAATCAGAATCACATCGGGCGTCAGCCAGTCGGGGCGGTGACCGGGCTGCAATGGCGACAAGATTGGGATACGAAGGACTCCCAACAGCAACCCGCCCAAGACAAGGCATACCGTGTAGGGAATCCGCAAACGCGCTGCCAGCATCGCGATGATTGCGGCGGCAATGAGCAGCCAAACCAAGAATTCTATGCCGGAGATTGGCGTCATCTCAGAAACACACCATTTCCAACTGCTCGAATTCGTTAGCGAACGCTCGGGGCATTGCCACTCGAAAAAGAAGCTCTGACCTCTGGGCGCAAAAGATACAAGAGCAGAGCCCCAGCAATTATGAACCCAACGCCACCCCTAACGAGATCACTCGTGAAGGCGTTCACCAGGTCTCCCAAAACTTGGGTTGCGATAATGGCAACTGCCAGTCGCCACCCCCAAACGCGGCGCTTGAACCAGCCCGTACCAGCGACCGCAAGAGTTGCGCCGAGGAGTAGAAAGGGAATCCCGACTGTTTTCCCAAAGGGCGCAAGCTGCCTATACGCGGGCGCATTAATAGCCCACATGCGGTCAAGAATGGTTCCCCGCCAGACCAGTGTCGTTCCCGCGAGAGAGGCCATGCTTGCCCCGAAAAACAAAAAGATACCGACCGCTATGATTCTCTTGCGTGACTTAGTTTGAACCACCATATCGAGCTCGGAGTGAAAACAATCCCGAGGCTGTTGACTATAACCCGGAACACAAGCGCGCGAGCATTGTGCGCGACGATATCGTGC
>JBAVGD010000200.1:0-5261 GCA_049684635.1 Solirubrobacterales bacterium
GCTTCGGCGCGTCCGGCGTCTCCAGCTGGTCCTCGGGCGCGCCCGCCGCGATCCCAGCCTCGACGGCTTCCACCTGGGCAACCTCGCCTGAGATGCCCACCTGGGTGTCGTGCTGAGCACGGGCCTCCGCGTCGCGCTGTTCGCCGGACTGCCGCTGTTCGCGAGCTTCCCGTTCGCGCCGCTCGGCCTTGCGCTGTGCTCGAGTCTTTGCCATCGCCCCTACCGCGTCTCCTTATGCGGCGTGTGGCGCCCGCACCAGTGGCAGAACTTGCGCAGCTCAATCCGGTCCGGCGTGTTTCGCCGAGACTTATTGGTCTGGTAGTTACGCCGCTTGCACTCTTCACAAGCCAACGTCACCGCGATGCGGACATCTCCGCGAGCCATTTACTCCTCGTTACCGAACGGATGCCATTACAAGAGAAAACCTCGGGCCGAGGCGCGAGGCTGCCGCGAAGGATAGCGCTCTGCGGGACCCAGAGATTCCTCGCTGCTCGCCCGGTTTGTCGACAGGTGAGGGGAGGATCGGCGGGGCGGGGCACCTTGGTCGGGATATGCCCGACAAAGGCGCCCCGAACAGGTTCTTAGAGGCCGAGCGTTTTGGCGATGATCGTGCGCTGGATCTCGGAGGTCCCGCCGTAGATGGTCGAGACCATCGTGGCGCGCACGAGGCGCTCCATGTCGTACTCGGAGGAGTAGCCGTAGCCGCCCATCAGCTGCATTCCCTCGACCGCGACCCGTTTGGCGACCTCGGTGACGTAGAGCTTCACCATCGAGGCCTCGCGCGGCAGCATCCGTCCCGGGTCCTCGTCGGTCAGGGTGGCGACCCAGCGGGTCATCAGCCGGGCGGCCTCGATTTCGGTTGCCATGTCGGCGAGCCGGTGCTGGAGCGCCTGGAAAGAGCCGATCGGGCGGCCGAACTGCCTGCGCTCCTTGACGTAGGCGAGCGCATCGTCGAAGGCCCGCTGGGCGATGCCCAGCATCGTCGCGGCGAGGATCAGGCGCTCGACGTTGAGGCCCGCCATCAGCTGCGTCCAAGCCTGGTCGACCTGCCCGAGCAGAGCGTCGGCAGGCGCCTCGACGTCGGTCAGGTAGAGCGTGTTGGTCTCGGTCCCCCCCATCGTCTTGATCGGAACGATCTCGAGCCCATCCGCCTCGCGGGGGATCCAGATCATCGAGAGGCCCTCGTGCTTGGACTCGCCCTTGGTGGTGCGGCAAACAACCAGGATGTGATCGGCGATGTGGGCGTTGGAGATGAAGACCTTCTGCCCGTTGAGGACGAAGCCGCCGTCGACCTGCTCGGCCGAGGTCGTGAGCGAGCCGACGTCGGAGCCGGCCTCGGGCTCAGTCATCGCAATGGCCTCGACTGCGCCGCCCGCGATTCCACCGAGGATCTCGCGCTTCTGCTCCTCGGTGCCGAAGCGCTTCGTCGCGCCGGCGACGATCAGCGTCGTCGCGTAGCCCCCGACAGGCGCCAATCCGCGCGAAGTCTCCTCCATAAAGAGACACGCGTCGAGCATCGTGCCTCCGGCGCCGCCGTACTCCTCCGGAATCGTGACGCCCAGCCAGCCGAGGTCGGCCATCTGGCTGTACAGCGCCGCGTTGTGATGCTGCGAGTGGCCGTCGGTCAGCCGCTCGCGCTGTTCCGGCGAGCCGCACTCGCGCTCGCAGAAATCGCGGATCGCGGCGATGAAGTCCTGCTGCTCGTCACTCAACTTGAAGTCCACGAGCGGGCAGCCTATCCAGCCTGGGACGGTGGGCAGCGAGAGGGTCTACATGCCCTGCGGGTGGCTGGGAACGAATCCGGCGTGTGTGTGGTCCGCGAAGCCGGGACCATTCGCAACGTTCGAGCTCGATGTTCCCCAGTCGCGTCCGTTGATCGTTATGAACACATGATCGACATTCGCCCAGATCGTCACATGCTGACCTGGCCCGGCGGGATAATGGGCGCCCAATTCGTCGGAGCGGAGCCCACCCGGGTCCGGGTAACCGGTGAGAACGAGGAGCCACCGCACCGAACCGGAGCAATCCAGCCCTTTCACGCCCGGACCGCAGAATTCGCCGCTCCCAGGCGAGGGGCCGGGTTTTGGGCCATGGCCGCCGCCCCAGCAGTAATGGATGCGTTTCGATTCGATCCAGCGTGCGAAGTATTCGATCCGCGCCAGACCGCCCGCCGGCGCTTCGCCCGATTCAGACAGCACCGGTTTGCAGACGACACCGGCGTCGTACTTGTTGGCTTGTTCGAGCACCTCTTCGACGTACCAAGTCGCGTGGTTGTATTCGAAGATGGCACCGCGCCAGTCTTTCGGCGCACCCGACGCATGCAGATAGTTCGCGGTGGAGAAAACCGAGTCAGGCACGCTGTAGATGTCACGGAAGCCATCGTTATTCCCGTCAACTCCGTAGAACGTCCACGTGCCTGCAAGAAACTGGCCGGGCCCCGCAGCACCGGCTTCGTTCGTTCCGGATTTCACTCCTGGCAGGGTTGAGCGTCCGAAGTCGGACTCGATCTTGTGAATCGCCGCAACGATCGAAAACCCGCGAGGCCCCAGTTCATATTTGGTTGCCGCTTTCTGAAGCCATGGAACATATTCCGGCGGAATTTCTTCATTGCCTTCTCCGACGACAGTGCAAAACATGCCGCTGCTCCCTTCCCCCTGACTGGCTGACGCCACGAGCAGGCCGGTGAAGAACAGGAGGCCGGCGATCACGGCGAGGACGATCAGGGCGACTTTCCAGCCGGCGACTGCTTTTACACCGATGTGAACGACTTCGGCGGCTTTGCGAAGACCTGCATTGCCTCCTTGCTCGTCGTCCACCGACCGTCACTCCCCCGGACCCGTGGCCAGCCACCCGTGGGGAGTCAGGCCGAAGAGAAACGAGAATTCCTCAGGCGCATTCCCTCGGCTGGCGGTTCCACTCACCAGTGCCGCCGTCGCGCGCGCCGACACGAAGCGGATATCCATCCGCACAAGCGTTGCCCGCGGTGGATATCCCTGATTAGCAGCGCCCCTCGGTGGCGCCTGCAGCAGTTGGGCATAGAACGAGGGAGTGGAGGTGATCCGGAGGGTGCGGCGGACGCTCGGCCCGATCTCTCCCACCTCGTAGCGAAGAAACGTGTGCAGAAATCGGCGGGCGACATCGGCCACTTCGAGCCGCTCCTTCTCGAGTCTTGCCACCAGCGCCGCCGTCGATGGCTGCTCTGCCCCCGCGTAGACCGCCGATCGGACTCCTCCACTTTCTTCGGGCGGGAGGGGCGAGTCGCTGACCCGGCTGAAGAGGATCCCCGCAACCAGGATGAGGACCGAGATTCCGCCAAACAGCATCGGTCGCCTCTTGCCGACCGGCTCCACCGTCAGGCTCCTCGGCTCAGGTTTCGCCGGTTGGCCGCGAGGCGTGCCTCGCGACGCTCCCGACGCAGGCGCTTCAGCTCAGCCCGACGATCGGGACCGGCGCCTTCTTTGAACTGGCGGATTCGCTCGCCGGACTGGCGGCCTCGACCCACGATGCGCCCTGGCGTCTCAGTCGCAACCAGAAGTTGCTTGCGGTCTCGCTCGGTCGCCTTTTTGATCTTCTCGACTGCCTGCTCGCGCGCGTCGCCCTTCAGTTCTTCGAATTGCGAACGCGAGTAGCCGGCCCGATGCGCGTGATCGTGCGGATTGAACGGAATGCGTGGATCGTTTGACTGTTCAAGCTGCTGCCGGTTCTCCTGTCCGAATTTCTTCAGGTCACGATCGCTCCACGGGCGGCCCATTCGTTCTTCGTTGCTGTGCGCGCGCGCAACAAGCTTCTTGGCGTCCTCGTACTGCTCGACGCTTGGGCGAGATGGAGATGGCGCGCCACCGCCGGCGCTCTTGCCGGGTCCGTCCGTCGACGTCTTGCCGGACCGAGGGGTGGCATCGCCGACCGAGGGGTCGGCTCCCTGCCCCGGAGAGGCGGAGCCCTTCTGAGATGAATCGGCAGCCTTGCTCGAAGAACCGG
Organism: Solirubrobacterales bacterium; assembly: GCA_049684635.1. Taxonomy (GTDB): domain Bacteria; phylum Actinomycetota; class Thermoleophilia; order Solirubrobacterales; family 70-9; genus VRUE01. The sequence continues at coordinate 3,979 of JBAVGD010000200.1, forward strand.
CGCCATCACCGGGGGCGTCACCCGAGGGACCGCCTCCCGTGCCGTCGCTGCCCTCGTAAGCCGCAACGGTGTGTTTCGCCTCGTCATACCGACGATCGGCAAGATCACGGGCACCGGTGCTCAACGACCCTCTCGCGGTTGCCCGAGTCGTCTCTGCGCCGTCGCTCATACGCCGGCGCAGCGCGTGGCCACCATGCCGGCGAACGCCACGCAACGCCCCACCTACGCTGCCCACCATCCGGCCCGCGATTGCGACGCCCGCGAGCTCGCCCATGCGGGTCAGGCTGCCGCCCGAATCATGGCCGCCTCCCACCCTCATCCAGGAAACGAGCTCTGCACGCTTCAGATACACAGCCCAAGCAAACGCACAGGCCAGCAGGAAGCCGGTGGCGTCTCCGACTGCCCCAAGGATCGCCATTCCAAGCAGGACCACGGAGAGGAAGGCGGCGTAGATGACCTTGGCGATTACCGCCCCCACCAGGGTCATTCCCCAGGTCTTGAACGCCCGGCGGCCCGAGTCGCCCAACATCGGGAAGAAGAGGGCAAAGGGTGCGACCAAGAGCAGGATGAACGCGATCGCCGCCTGCGTGAACAGTCGAATCGCGAGCCACGCCAGCAGCAGTACGGTTCCGATCAGTCCAACCGCGAACAGCGCAAGCATCGAGAGTCGCGTAAGAGCTCCGTCGCCTCCCTGCGCGGCCACTTTGGCCTTGTACTTATCCGCTTCGTCCTTATCGAAGTACTGCCACAGAGCCGCTCGCGCCGGGCTGCCGGGCGATGAGCGCAGATACAGGTCGATGAGGCGCCGCGGCCGCCCGTAGCGCTTACGGGCGAATTCCGAACATGCCCGCTGGGCTTCTTCGTTGCCAAGGTTAGCGAGGGTCGCCAGAAGAGCCAGCGCTCCGACGTCGTCGCAGAACTTTTCGTCTGCGATCTTCACGGCTTCCGGAGGCGGTTTACTCAGGGCCCACTTCACGTCGGAGAAATCCAGTCCCGCAAACGGAACCTCCACCAGACGGGCCCACGTGCGCGACATTGCTTCCGCGTAGTTACCGACGGGGCGGGAGACGGAACCTGACTGCGGCGCACTTATCGTCGACAGCGCCACTTCGTCGGAGATGCTTGCCAGGCGCCCAACCGAGTCCCGCGGTTGGTGCACAACCCAGAGACCGATGACCAGCATGGCAACTGCCGCACACGTCCCACCGACACTGGCGGTGATGTCACGCCGGACCAATCCCTTGTAGGCAAACCAGATGCCCCCGGCAATGACCAGGGTACTC
>JBAVGD010000201.1:0-1612 GCA_049684635.1 Solirubrobacterales bacterium
CTCGTGCTCTCCAAGAAGCGTGCCCGCTTCGAGAAAGCCTGGCGCCGCATCGAGGCCGCCGCCGAGTCCGGGGAACCGGTCGAAGGCAATGTGATCGAGGTCGTCAAGGGGGGGCTCATCCTGGACCTCGGCGTGCGCGGGTTCCTGCCGGCATCGCTTGTCGACATCCGCCGAGTCCATAACCTCGACGAGTTTCTCGGCCAGTCGCTCGAATGCAAAGTGATCGAGCTGAATCGCAGTCGTAACAACGTGGTCCTGTCGAGGCGCGCCGTTCTCGAGGAAGAGCGGAAAGAGGTGCGCGAGCAGATCCTCGGGCGCCTGCAGCCGGGCCAGGTCGTCGAGGGGAAGATCTCCAACATCGTGGACTTCGGCGCGTTTGTCGATCTCGACGGGATCGACGGCCTCATCCATATTTCGGAGCTCTCCTGGAGTCACGTCAACCATCCGACGGAGGTGGTGGCGATTGGCGATACCGTCCGGATCAAGGTCCTTGACATCGATCGCGATCGCCAGCGGATCTCGCTTGGCTTGAAGCAGACCCAGGAGGACCCATGGCAGCGGGTGATCAGTACGCACCGGCAGGGTGATGTCCTGGAGGGGGCGGTGACCAAGGTGGTCGCCTTCGGTGCCTTCGTTGAGATCCTGCCCGGAGTCGAGGGCCTGGTGCACATCTCGGAGCTTGCTGACCACCATGTCGAGAACCCGAGCGAGGTAGTCGAGCCGGGGACCCGCCTCAACGTGAAGATTCTGGAGATCGATGAGGAGCGCCGCCGCCTCTCGCTCAGCATCAAGCGCGTCGAGGAGCAGAACATGCCGTTGCAGGGGCTCGGCGAGCAGGTTGAAACCGCCGGTGTCGAGGCTGCAAACGGCGAGGGGAGCCCCGCCGATGTCCAGGAGAGCGAATCGGACACTGAGGAGGGCGAAGCGGTGATCGAGCCCGATGCTCCTGAAGCCGTCGGGGAGCCAGCGGGTGAGGCCGAACAGGTCGATGAGACCGGACAGCTTGCCGAGAGCGAGGAGCTTGGACAGGGTGATGAGACCGCCGAGAGCGAGGAGCCTGGACAGGGCGACGAGTCCGCCGAGAGCGGAGAGGCCGACGTGACCGGGGAGTCCGAAGCCGCGGGAGCCCCCGATGCCTCCGGGCAGACCGATGAGGCCTCGCAGACGGAGGCCTCTGAGCAGCCGGCCGATGTCGAGCAGGCGGAGCAGGCGGGCGACTCCGAGCAGGACTGAAGGGCGGCCGGTGTCGGCGCCGCTGACGATTGGCCTTACAGGGGGAATCGCCGCGGGAAAGTCCGAGGCGCTTGCCGCGTTCGAGCGACTCGGTGCCGCGACGATCTCAAGCGACGCGGTGGTGCACGAGCTGCTCGACAGCGAGCCATTGCGTGGCCGCCTTGTCGAGCGCTGGGGGGCGGAGGTGGCGCCCGACGGTCCGATTGACCGGACCAGGGTCGGTGAAATCGTCTTTGGCGATCAGGCGGAGCTGGCGTGGCTGGAGTCGCAGATTCACCCACTCGTCGGTGAGAGGATCGGCGCCTGGCTGGCGTCGCTGCCAGGCGAAACCGAGATTGCCGTCGTCGAGGTGCCGCTGCTGTTCGAGTCTGGAATGGAT
>JBAVGD010000202.1:0-10263 GCA_049684635.1 Solirubrobacterales bacterium
GGGGGGATCATCGTCTTGAAGGGCGACGACACCATCGTCACCGATGGCGATCGGCTGGCGGTAAACGCGCTTTCCGCTCCCGGGCTCGCCACGGCGGGAACCGGTGACGTCCTGTCCGGCATCGTCGGAGCCCTGCTTGCCCGCGGGCTCGATCCCTTTGCGGCAGCCTGCACTGGCGTTTTCGCCCACGCCCGGGCGGGGCGCGACGCCGCCACGCGCATCGGCGCCCCGGAGTCGGTGATTGCTACCGACGTGATCGCCTCGATCCCGGCGGGCCTGTTCTAAGGCTCAAACGCGGCAAGCGTTCGATCTCGCCAGTCGAATAACCTCGCTGATGCCGCGATGAAGACCGCCGCCGAGATCATGGACCCCAGCGTTCCGGCCGTCTCCCCCGAGGCGGATGCGCGAAGCGCAATCGAGCTGCTCGCGAAAACCGACAAGGGAGCGATTCCGGTGATTGACGAGGCTCGGCGAGTGGTTGGCATCGTCAGCGAGTCGGACCTGATCCTCAGCGACGAGCAGGCGGACCTGCACCTACCGCATTACCTCAACATCATGGGCGGCATCGTCTTCGTCGGATCGATGAAGGGGTTCGAGGAGCGGCTCGACAAAGCCTTCGCGACCAAGGTGTCGGAGCTGATGACACCGGACCCGGTCGTCGTCGGGGTCGACGACGATGTCGAGGCGGTTTCAAGGACGATCTCCGAGAAGCACCACAACCACCTACCCGTGGTTGACACTGACGGCCGCCTCGCCGGACTGGTAACCCGGGCCGATGCGCTTGCCGCGCTCGTGGACGGGTGACCGTGAAGCGGGCGGTTGCCCGAATCGATCTGGCTGCGGTGCGGGACAACTGCACCCGGCTCAATTCGGAGCTCGGCGATGGTACGGAGCTCTGTGCCGTCGTCAAGGCGGACGGCTACGGACATGGGGCGGACGCGTGCGCCGAGGCCGCACTGGCAGGTGGTGCGACGAGGCTGGCCGTGGCGACGGCGGCCGAGGCACAGCCGATCGGCCGCGGATTTCCCCACATCAGGTTGCTGACGATGGGGGCGCTGACCCCGGACGAGCTGGACATGGCGCTCGAGGCCGGTGCCGAAATCGCCGTCTGGCGACCTGGCTTCCTCGAGCTGGTGGCTGACCGGGCTCGAGCGCACGGTCGTCCCGCTCGGGTGCATGTCAAGTACGACAGTGGCATGGGCCGTCTCGGCAACCGCGATCCCCTCGAGGTGATGGCTTTGATCCGCGCCTCTGCTGAGAACGCGGATCTTGAGCTGGCCGGTGTATGGACGCACCTGGCAACCGCCGACGAACCCGAGTCGGCGTTTTTCGACGAGCAACTCGATCGCTTCAGTGAGGTGGCGGAGGCGGCAAGAGTCGAATTCCCCCGGATTACCGTCCACGCCGCCAACAGCGCCGCCGTGTTCCGGCACAAGCGCTCCCACTTCGACATGGTTCGCTGCGGAGTTGCCGTCTATGGCCTCGATCCCTTCCAGGGAAACCCGGAGGAGAGAGGCCTGCGGCCGGTCCTTTCGCTGCACTCCTATGTGGCGGACGTCAAGCGCTTCGAGCCTGGCGCCACCGCGGGCTACGGGCGGACCTGGCGGGCGGGTGTCGAGACCCACGTTGGCATCTTGCCGCTTGGCTACGGCGATGGCGTGCGCCGCGGCCTGTCCAATGTCGGCGAGGTGCTTATCCGCGGCCGCCGTTACCCCCTCGTCGGCACCGTCTCGATGGACAGCCTTGCGGTGGACCTCGGCGCCGAGACCGAGGTTGAGCCTGGCGACGAAGCGGTGCTGATCGGTTCGCAGGGAGACGAGACGATCCTTGCCGAGGAGGTTGCCGCCCACGTCGGCACGATCAATTACGAGGTCACCTGTGGGATCTCGGCGCGGGTGCCAAGAACGACAGAGTGACGCTCGCCGACCACCTCTTCGCCTCGCCGCCCGCCGCGCTCGCCCGCCGCGCGCTTGCCGGTGCGGATGTCTGGATAGCCGGCGGCGCCGTGCGGGACGCGATCCAGGGCAATGAGGTGACGGATCTCGATCTCGCCGTTGCCGGCGACCCCGCCGCAGCGGCGCGAGCGGTCGCCCGGGAGGCTGGGGGGCACGCCTTCGAGCTCTCCTCCGAGTTCTCGACCTGGCGCGTGGTGGCGCCCGACCGTTCCTGGCAGCTGGATGTGACCGCCCTGCGCGGCGAGACGATCGAGGCCGACCTGGGGGCCCGGGACTTCACGATCGGGGCCATTGCGGTTCCGCTTGGCGGTGGGGAGGCGATCGATCCGCACGGCGGGCTCGCCGACCTCGACCGCGGCCTCCTCCGGGTTGTCGGAGAGCGGAGCTTTGCGGATGATCCGTTGCGGCTGCTGCGCGCCGCTCGGCTGGCGGCCGGGCTTTGCCTGGAGATAGAGCCGGACACCCTTGCACTCGCCCGCAGGGAAGCGTTTCGCGCCGCTGAGCCAGCCGGTGAGCGCCAGCTGGCTGAGCTCCGCCAGCTGATCGGCGGTGGCGATCCGCTTCGCGGCATCTCGCTACTCGATGACCTGGGGCTGACGGCGGTCGTGCTGCCGGAGCTGGAGGCGCTGCACGGGGTGGAGCAGGGCTCGAATCACCACCTCGACGTTCACGGGCACACGATCGCCGTCCTCGAGCAAGCGCTTGCCGTCGAGGCCGACCTCGACCGGTTCGCCGGTCAGCGTGCGGGTGAGGCACGCCAGCTGCTCGCGGAGCCGCTCGCCGACGAGATGACACGGGGCACCGCGCTGCGCTTCGGCGCCCTCCTGCACGACATCGGCAAGCCGCTGACGCGTGAGGAGCACGATGGCTACGTCACCTTCATCGGGCACGACCGGGAGGGAATGCGGATCGTCGCCGAGATCTGCTCACGGCTGCACGCCAGTCGCGGCCTTACCCGGCATCTGCAGGGGCTCACCCTGCACCATCTGCGGCTGGGTTTCATGGTCCATGAGGCGCCGCTTCCGCCGCGTCGCATCCACGAGTACCTGCGGGCGACCGAGCCGGTGTGCGCCGACGTCACCCTGCTGACCGTCGCCGACCGCCTTGCCGCTCGCGGCACCGGTCCGTTCGCGACGGGGCAGGCCGTGGAGGCGCATCTCGAGCTGGCCCGCCAGATGCTGGGCGCCGCGTTCGACTGGCGCCGGGACGGTCCGCCGGCTCCGCTCCTGCGCGGTGATGAGCTTGCGGCCGAGCTCGGGATCTCGACCGGCCCAGAGCTTGGGGAACTCCTGGCTGATCTCGAGGCCGCCCAATACGCCGGCGAGGTGAAGACCCGTGCCGAGGCGATCGAGCGAGCGCGCCGGACTCGCGGATAGGCCCTGGTCAGATACGCTCCCGGCCGCATGGGGAAAGAGGAGAAGATCGAGATGGAGGGGGAGATCACCGAGGCTCTCCCCAACACGATGTTCCGGGTCACGCTCGATAACGGCCACGAGGTTCTCGGCCATATCTCAGGCAAGATGCGGCGCCACTACATCCGCATCCTCCCCGGCGACCGGGTGAAGATCGAGCTCTCACCCTACGACCTCGACCGGGGTCGAATCACCTACCGCTACAAATAGCTCATCGCGACGGCGGGGTCTGGGTCGGCGAGCTCCGAGACCAGGGCGGACCAGGCGAAGTCCCTGGCGCCGAGCCCTGTCCCGTCGCGTGGGTCGTAGTACTCGCGCAGGCCCTGGCTTGCCACCGCGCCGATCATTCCCCGCGCCAGAGATTGGGCCTCGAGCTCGTAACCGAGCCGTTGCAGGCCCAGCCAGACGAGCCAGGTGGCGTTCACCCAGGTCGGGCCACGCCAGTAGCGGCGGATCGGGCCGCGACCGCCGCCGGGCTGGTAGGTCGGCTCCGAGACAGCCACCGACGGTGGTGCGACCGGGGTCAGGAACTCCTCCGGCACGAGCAGGTGCTCCTCGACCAGCCTGCGCCCTATCTCCTCCGGCAGGTCCGGCAGCGCAAGCGGCGCCAGGGCGGCCCAGGTCAGGACGGCGGGCCTGGCCCCGCCCGGTTGCACCTCATCGAGGAAGAGGCCGCGTTCCTCATCCCAGAGGCGATCGACGAGCGCCGGGGTTACGGAGGGTTGCCCCAGCGCGAGCAGGGAGAGGCACCACATCGTGTTGACGATGACCTCGCAAACGACGGGGCCGCCGGCATCGCGTATGCGCCGCGCATCGAAGCCGAGCCGCCGGTTGTGGCGCACAAGGCACGGGAACCCGAGCCGCGCGTTCGCCCGCCATCCCCACACCGGGTCGAACTTGGGCGAGGCGTCCAGACCCGACTCGTCGGGCTGGACGATCCACAGCAGCCCGTCGCCCTCGAGGTCGCGGTTGGCTGCCAGCCAGTCGATCTGCGCGGCGATCCGCGGCTCGCTCGCGGGGTCGCCGACGGCGATGTGCCACGCCCAGGGCAGGAGCGGTGGCTGGATCGTCTCGGTCTGAAGGGAACGACGGGAAAGCACGTTGTAGAAGGGGAGCCTGCCGAGCGAAACAGGGCTGTCCCAGAAGATCGTGTGGCCGATGAAGCCGTCTTCGCGCTGAGCCGCGAGCAGGCTTTCCAGCTCGAGACGGGAGTGCCCGGCGTCGAAGCGCCGCCGGGCAATCGCGGCGAAGCACGAGTCCCAGTACCACTGCCACCGGTAACGCCCGGGACTTGGCCGCGTGTAGGCATAGCGAACTCCGTGGCGGTCGCCCTCAACCCAGTTTGCCCGCAGGACCCCCTCCGCCAGCTCCGCCGCCGATCGGCCGGCGTCCTTTGACGTGCCTGAGCTCCTGGCCGGCCGGTGCCGGTTCACAGGGCGGTACGCCGCATCTCGCGCAGGGCGAGGGCGCCGAGCACGGCAAGCATCGACATCAGCGCCAGGATTCCGGGCCACGTTTCGGCCCAGCTGACGCTGCCGAGGAAGCCCTGCCGGGCGGCATCGACGACCTGCGTCACCGGGTTTACTTCGGCGACGCTCTTCATCCACGGCTGTAGCAGGGCCAGCGGCGCGTAGGCGGTGGTCGTGAGGATCAGCGCCATCGTTCCCGCCTGCATCATCGGTGCCGCCGACTGGCTCTTGAAGTGCAGGGCCAGCATCGACCCCCAGCAGGCGGCGACCGCGGCCATGGCGGTGACCATGAGCAGGGCGATCAGCAACCCGGTGACGCCCGGCCAACTTGCACCCAGCGCCATGGCGATGAGGAAGACGAGGGTGGCGGGGATCAGGGCCCGGGCGCCGGCCGCAAGCACGGTGCCGGCGAGCAGCACCCAGCGCGGGGCGGGGGAGACGAGAAGGCGGTCGACCCAGCCCTGCTCCATGTCGCGGGCCAGGTTGACCCCCGCGGCGGCGCCGGTGAAGCCGGCGCCCTGCAGCATGCTGACCGGGACGATGAAGCTCTCGTAGCTGCCGTTGCTGAACCCGCGCAGCTGGGTTAGCGCGCCAAAGACGCCGTTGATACCGAGGAAGAAGATCGTTGGCGCCAGGACGCCGGGAATCGCCGCCCCCGGCACGCGCAGCAGCTCGTTCCGTGCGCGCGCCATCAGCGCGCCGATCGTCGCCAGGTTCGCGCGCCACGCCGGCACCGTCGCGACCGTCTCCATCAGCCGACCCTCAACCGATGCCGCAGCGCGCGAGCGCTGAGCAGGAGGCCGACCACGACGATCCCGCTGATCGCCAGGACCGCCTCGATCATCGTCGAGGCGGTGATCCCGGAGATGATCGGATCGCGGATGCCTTCGACGACGAAGCTGAGCGGGTTGTATTCGGCAATCGTCCTCGCCGGCTGGATCATCAATTCGTTGGGGAAGAAGGCGGAGGAGAGGAAGAGCAGCACGAGGACGAGGGGGAGAGGCCCTGGACGACGCTGGCGCTGCCGGTGCGCAGGGCGATCGCCGCCCCGATCCCTCCCACCGCCATCGCGGTCGCGGTGACGAAGACGATGGCGATCAGCGCCCCCGGGACGCCACTGTGGATCTCGGCGCCGAAGATCACGCCGATCGCCAGGAACCAGATCGAGGCGAAGAGTCCGAGGGCGGCGGTGCCGGCGAGCCGCCCGAGGACGATCGTGTAGCGGGGGATCGGCGCGGCGAAGAGGCGGTCGGTGAAGCCCATCTCAATGTCGACGGCCAGCGCGATCCCACCGCTGTTACCGGCCAGCATCAGCGACTGCATCATCGCTCCGGCCAGCATGAACTGGAGAAAGCTCTGCACCGGCGGGAAGCCGGGAAGGTTGACGGCCCCGCCGGCGCCACCGGTCTGGATTGCCAGCAGCAGGGTGGGGAAGACGAGGATCGGCGCCATCAGCTGAGGGCGGCGGAAGGTCTGCCGGATCGACCGCATTCCCAGCGCCCGCACCACGCGCAAGTTCAGGGCCAGCTCGCTCATTGGAGATCCTCCCCCGCTCATGCCTCCACCGCCTGCCGCCCGGCCTCCCCGTCGCCGTCGCCGTCGCCACCGGCGCCTTCGTCATCGCCCTCCCGCTCGAGGTGGTAGCCGGTCTTGGCCACGAAGACGTCGTCGAGCGTCGGGTGGACCAGCTCCAGCGCGCCGACCTCGATGCCGGCTTCGTCGAGAGCCCGGACGACCCTTGGGATGTCCCCCGCACCCTTCTCGACCTCGAGCAGCAGGGTCTTGCCGTCGCGCGGCAGCAGTTTGCCCAGCTCGCGGCAGATCGCCTCTGCCTCGGCGATCGAGCCCTCGACAAGTTGCAGTCGGATGTGGGGATTGCCGATTTCGGCCTTGAGCGAGCCGGGCGTGCCCTCGGCAACGATCTTGCCGTTGTCGATGATTCCGACGTTATCCGCGAGCTGGTCAGCCTCCTCGAGGTACTGCGTGGTGAGAAAGACCGTCGTCCCCTCGTCATTCAACGCTCGAACCTCCTCCCAGATCGTCTTGCGACTGACCGGGTCGAGACCGCTGGTTGGCTCGTCGAGGAAGAGCACGCGCGGCTCGTGTACCAGTGCCGCCGCGAGGTCCAGCCGCCGCTGCATTCCACCCGAGTACGTGCCGACTCGCCGATCCGCGGCGGCCGCCAGGTCGACCCGTTCGAGCAGCGCGTCGGCCCGGCGTCGGCCCTCGGCCCTGGGGAGGCCCTGAAGGGTGGCCTGGAGCCGGATCAGCTCGCGTCCCGTCATCAGCGGGTCGAGGGCCGCCTCCTGCAGGGCCACGCCGATCGAGGCGCGAACCGCGCGCGCCTGCTTGACGACGTCGTGGCCGGCGATCGCGGCGCGCCCGCCGGTGGGAAGCAGCAGGGTCGTGAGCATTCGCACCATGGTCGTCTTGCCGGCTCCGTTCGGTCCGAGGAACCCGTAGATCTCCCCCTCACCCACCTCCAGGTCGACGCCCTGGACGGCCGGCACGTCGCCGAAGGCGCGCTCGAGGCCTTCGACGACGATTGCGCGCATTAGATGCTGGTCGGCTCCGCCTGTGCCAATGGTGGCAGCGCCTCGACCCAGCGGCGGCTGTTGGCGCGCTCGAGCGCCTCAGCGGCGTTGAGAAGCAACTCGTCCTCTCCCCAGGCCGCCTGTAGCTGCAGGGCAAGTGGCAGCCCCTCGGAGCTGAGCCCCACCGGCACGCTGATCGCCGGAATGCCAGTCAGGTTCGCCAAGGCCACGCCGCGGACATTGGCCTGGTCGGCGGTGGTTGTCCCGGAGGGAAGGTCGACGATCGGTGCCTCGAGCGGCGGGGCGGGGGCCGGGATCGTGGGCCAGGCGATCATGTCGACCTCTTCGAAGAGCGCGGCAAGCCGGCGCCGCATGAGGGTGCGAACGCGGTCCGCCTGGACCGTTGCGGCGGCCGGTACCAGCATCCGGTACTTAAGCGAGCCACGGGCAAGGGGGCTGAGGTCGGGATGCAGGTGGTTGAGCTTCTCCGGCACAACTCCGTGCAGGCTCTCCGCGTTGATGATCAGGACCGCGGCGATGGTCGCCAGCTCGAGGTCGGGAAGCTCGATCTCGCGGATCTCGCCGCCCGTCTCCGCACGAAGGGCCTCGATTGCGGCCTCGCAGGCGTCCGCGATCTCCGGGGTTACGTCTTCGGAGACCGCATCGCGCACGACGCCGATTCGCGGGCCGGCCGGCTGCCGCGCCTGCAGCGTCTCGCCGAAGAGGACGGAGCCAAGCAGGCGGCAGTCCGCGGCATCCGCACAAAGCGGTCCGGAGACGATCACCGTGGTGACGGGCGCCATATGGTGGCCGTCCAGCGTCGATCGACCGAAGGTCGGCTTGAACCCCGTCAGGCCGCAGTAGGCGGCGGGCAAGCGAATCGAGCCGACGCCGTCGGCGCCGACCGCGCCGGCCACGAGCCGGCCGGCGACGGCGGACGCCGGGCCGCTGGAGGAACCGCCCGGGCAGCGTTCGGTGCTCCAAGGGTTATGAGCGGGGCCGTAGACGGAGACGTTGCCCGTGGTGCCGCCCCCAAGCTCGTGCATGTTGCCGATCCCGACGATGACCGCACCGGCATCCCGGAGGGCGCGATACGGGCCTGATTCACCAGCGGCCGTCGGGGCAAGCAGTTCAGCGGCGCCAAAGCGCTGGGCCCTCCACGGCAGCGGCCACTCGTCCTTGATCACGATTGGAACACCGTGCAAAGGCCCGTCGGGGGCGGCGGCGAGCATCTCCCGCGAGCGCTCCGGGAAAGTCTCGACCACGGCGTTCAGGGCCGGATTGCGCTGGTCGATCCTGCCGAGAGTCGCCTCGAGCAACTCAGCGGGGTCGGCCGTTCCGGCGGCAATCGCCGCGGCCTGATCGCGGAGGGAGAGGTCGAGGGCTGAGCTCATGGTTCCCGGGAGAGGTCGGGATTGAGCTCCGGTTCGAGCTCGCTGGTGTCGAAGGCAAGCAGGTCGCGGGTCGCGGGCCAGAAGATCTGATGCATCGCGCCCATCACGGCCAGATCCACCTCATCCGCCTCGATCCCGAACGAGGCGAGGCCGGCGGAGATGAACGGGTCCGTTTGACTAGATCCCTCCATTGGATCGGCACCCTACCTGGCCGGGATCGTGCAGCGGCGGCGGGACGCCTGCATTCCGGGGCCTCGGGCGGCAGAATCCAAGGCCGCAACCCTGAGCGTAGGGCCGGGTTGCAGCTTGAGTCTTGCTAGAGGCAGCCGAAAACCGATCCCGTTTGACCCGCGCACTGGTTGCTGCGGGCCTGCTTGGCATGCTTGTCACGCTGGTCGCGGCCGCCTGGCCCGGAGCCGCCGATTCCGCTCCCGCCCGCGTGGTCGTTCTCGGTCAGACCAACTCGACGCCGCCACCGTCGTGCCCCGGCAAGATCGTCAACAAAGTCGAGGTGATTCCCTGCCGGGTCGAGGGTCACGTTTCCGGCTTTCAGGCAATAGCGGGTGGGGTGCCCCGGCCGTACGAGGCGCCGTTTGACGGCGACATCGTCGCCTGGTCGATCACGCTGGCTCGGCCTTCCCGCACGGACACGACGACGACCACCGACGAGGTCGGGTTCTTCAACGAATTCCTCGGTAGTCCCTCGGAGGCCCGGATCGGCGTTCTGCGACCGGTTGGGGAATCGAAGCCGCCCCGCTACGAGCTGGTTCGCCAGAGCCCGCTGGAGGTCCTCAACCCCTACTTCGGCACGACCGTCATTTTCGCCCTGGACCACCCGCTGGCTGTTCTGCGCGGGCAGGTCGTCGCCCTCACGGTGCCGACCTGGGCGCCCATGTTCGCCTTCAACGTCAGCGAAGAAAACACCTGGCGCGGCAGCCGCCTGCCCAAACACTGCACCTCCAAGGCGGATATCCAGGGCGGCCACCCCCAGCAGGGCGTGGGCAAGACCAAGGTCTACGGCTGCTACTACTCCGACGCGCGCCTGCTCTACGCCGCCACCGTAGTCAAGAAACCCTAGTGACCTGAGTCAGCCGCGCAGCCCGCAGTACGGGCAATCGCTGACGTCGAGGCCGATCAGCTGATCGCAACGGCGGCAGGCCTGCAGGTTTTCCGGCGTCCGGGGCAGAGCGGAGATAGACGGGGCAAGCGGCAGCACCATTGTCACCGGCTCCATCTCCTCGCCGGTCTCGCGATCGCGGTAGACCGTGCCGGGCTCGGCATAGGCAAGTGCCTCTCGGCCCGAGGCCGGCGCTCGCATGCGGTAGAGCTGCCGCTGATTCATCCGTCGGCACAATAACAATGGCCCGGTCGCCACCGGCTGCGCTGTCCCGGATCCGGGCGGATGCCTGTCCAAATCCAACCTTCGGGCATCGGCGAGAGCAGCGGAGGCGCCGTCCTATGAAAATCCTCCTCCTCCACGGGTACATGCTGCGCGGGAC
>JBAVGD010000203.1:0-2925 GCA_049684635.1 Solirubrobacterales bacterium
GCCGAGGCCGCCTCGATCCGCGAGCGGCGGATCGTGCCGCTGCCCCCGCCCGGCCCGGTCCCCGACATGCTCTACGTCGAGGTCGACGGCACCGGCGTGCCGGCCCGCGCCAGCGAGACCGCCGGCCGGCAGGGCAAGTCAGAAGACGGCACGGCCGGCACCCGGGAGGTGAAGCTCGCCCGGCTGTTCACCGTGTCCCGCCTCGATGAGGACGGAAGGCCCGTGATGGACCGGGACTCATCGACCTACGCGTTCTCCTTCGACGGCAAGGACGCCCTCGCCGGCCTGGTGAAAGCCGAGTACCTGCGCCGCGGAGGCGACCACCACCGCCAGGTCGTCGCCATCGGCGACGGCGCCGCCTGGATCTGGAACATGGCCGAGGCCCTCTACCCCCACGCCACCCACATCACCGACATCTACCACGCCCGCGAGCACCTGCACGACCTCGCCGCGCACCTGGCCTTCATCACCCCCGACCCGGCGCAGTGGCTCGCCGACCGCAGCGATGAACTGGACGCCGGGAACGTGCAGGCAATCATCGACGCCGCCCGCCAGTACCCCCTGCACGGCATCAAAGCCGAGGACCTGACCAGGAAGCTCGGCTACTTCGAGCGCAACGCCCACCGGATGCGCTACGCCGACTACAGGGAACTCGGCATGTTCACCGGATCCGGGGCCATCGAAGGGGGAATCAAGGCCATCGTGGCCCAGCGCGCCAAGCAGTCAGGCATGCACTGGACCGTCGACGGCGCCGCCAGCATCATCGCCCTGCGCTGCCAGCAAGCCAGCGGCCGCTGGGACGAGCTCTGGCCATCCAGCCCAGCCGCCACAGCCCAGCTCCGCACCGCCGCCTGACAGGCAACGGTCACTCAGACCCGCAGAGCCCACCGCCCGGCCAAGATCATCCCCAACAAAGCTGTCGTGCACCCGCGGCGCAGGTCAGGTCGCCGCCGGTGAGGTACCCGAGGTATTATGGTTGATGCATGTGAGGAGGATTCATGACGGGTGCCGGCTCGGCCCGGCGGCAGGCCCCACTCAAGGTTGACCCTGCGATCGATGAGCTGATCTCCAGCGGGGCCAACTTCCTCGGGATCACAAAGAAGGATCTGGTCGCCGAGGCGGTGCAGTTCTATCTCGACGCCCGCCGTGAGGAAATGCGAGCACGCATGCAGGACCTGATGCGCCGGCTTGACGGCACCCGCGCGGCCCGTGTTGCGCTGCTGGCAGGAATCAGCCGCGAGCAACTCGACGCGGTCGGCGGAGTGCGAGAGGCAGAGTAATCGCCGGTGACCCGCACTCGCCCGACTTTACGCTGCCTGCGCGAGGATCTCGCGCTCTCGCCGGGGCCGGTGGACGAACCGCTCGACGAGATTGACCATCCCCTGTTGGCCAAGGCCAACCAGCAGTTCTGCGACCCAGCCATTCCCCACCAACGCATCGCCGCGATCGATGACAACGTCCTGTTCAAGGTCAAGATTCAGCGGTGGCGCGGCGCGGTCTGGGGCGATACCCCTGGCGCCGACGTGTGGTACTGGCTTGTCGTCGCCGGGCAGCGCGAAGAGGGCAGCGCCACCGATTTCCACGCTGCTCTGGCCAGCACTGCGAAGGCTGCCAGGTCCCGGTATAACGCCGAGCAGGCGTGGTCCAACCTCATGGATCCCACCGAGGCGGCCAAGCTCCTCGACGAATGCCTCTAACGCTTCCGCCGCGAGGTGCAGCTTGAGCTACAGCTGGCCGACGGCGGTGATCCAGATGACGGCTTCGCCGGCTTCGTCGGAGCCGGCCAGGTCGACCTCGGCGGAGAATCCCCAGTCGTGGTCGCCGGCCGGGTCGTCGAAGATCTGGCGTACCTTCCAGAGGTCCTTGTCGGAGTCGTCGATGATCAGCATGGCCGGGCCGCGGGCGTTCTGGCCGGTCCCGATCTCCTCGTGCTCGGCGAAATAGGGCTCCAGCGCGCCGGCCCAGGCACCGGCGCCCCAGCCGGCCTCCTCGTCAAGATCACCGAGGTCGTCCCAGCGGCGCAGCGCCGCCAGCTCGACCCGGCGGAAGAGCGCGTTGCGCTCCAGCACCCGGAACGCCCGCACGTTGCCGGTCACCGCCGGCGGGCGCTCGTCGAGCGGGCTGGCTGCTGCCGCGTCGGCCAGGTCCGGGTTCGCTAGCCGCTCCCACTCGTCGAGCAGGCTGGAGTCGACCTGCCTGACCATCTCGCCCAGCCACTCGGTCAGGTCGGCCAGCTCCTCGGTCTTGGCCTCGTCAGGCACGGTCTGGCGCAGCGCCTTGTACACATCGGCGAGGTAGCGCAGCAGCAGGCCCTCCGAGCGGGCCAGGCCGCACCAGGCGACGTACTCCGAGAACGTCATCGCCCGCTCGTACATGTCCCTGGCGACCGACTTGGGGCGCAACTCGTAGTCGGCGACCCAGGGGTGGCCCTGCCGGTAGATGTTGTAAGCGCCTTCGAGCAGGTCGGCGAGGGGCTGGGCGTAGCTGACCGACTCGAGCAGCTCGAGCCTGGTGTCGTAGTCGACGCCCTCGGCCTTCATCTCGGCTATGGCCTCGCCGCGCGCCTTGAACAGCTGGGCCGACAGGACCGGCCGCGGGTTGTCCAGCGTGGCCTCGATCGCCGAGAGCACGTCGAGCGGGTAGTCGGGCGTGGTGACGTCGAGCAGCTCGATGGCGGCGAGGGCGAGCGGGGAGAGCGGCTGGTTGAGCGCGAAGTCCGCTTGCAGGTCGACGGTGAGCCGGACCATCCGGCCCTGGTCGTCCGGCTCGTTCAGCTTCTCCACGACGCCGCCGGCCAGCAGCGCCCGGTAGATCTGGATCGCCCGGTGGATGTGCTTGCGCTGGGCTGGGCGGTCCTCGTGGTTGTCGGTCAGCAGGTGCCGCATCGAGGCGAACGCGTCGCCCGGGCGACTGATCACGTTGAGC
>JBAVGD010000204.1:0-2026 GCA_049684635.1 Solirubrobacterales bacterium
GTTAAAAAACGAGTAATATTCAGAACATAAACAAACTTATCTCCGTCTACTGTCTGGATCATTCTATCTGAACTTCCTACTATAGCGACTGCAAATCATTGATCCCGTTGGATTTTATTCCGAGGCGGGGCGGTTTACTGGGTACAGGTGGCGGAGTTGATGCCGAGGAGGTCGAGGGCTTTCTGCTGGATGACGGTTGGTCTGGTGTGGAGGATGAACTCGTAGCTGGCGTTGAGGGCTGTTGTGACGGTGTTTTGTGCGAGCGTGGCGAGGTCGGCGAGCAGGCTTTGGAAGCTGTGGACCGGTAGACCGTCCGGGGTGGTGCCGTAGGTTTGTTTGGCGATGGCCGAGGGGGAGCTTTGCGCCTTGGCGACGGCGCTGGTGCGGAGTGCCTCGGCGGCCTGCTTGTCGGCGTCGTCGTAGAGCATCGGGGCGAGGCGTTGGCGCATGTGCCATTCGACGTGATAGGCGAGCATGCACAGACAGACGTGGGCGCGCACGCGCGGCGCGGCCCAATGGAAGATCGGCCGGATCTGGAGGTCGACGGTCTTGATGCTGCGGATGGCGCGCTCCACCTGGGCCAGGCTTTTGTAGGCCCTCACGCTGGCGGCATCGTCGAGGGCTTTGGCCGCCAGGCTGGTGCGGACGACGTAGATGCCGTCGAGGCGCGCCTCGGCCTCAATCGCGTCCTGCTTGCGGGCGAAGGAGAATTCGCTGTCCGTGATGGCGAGCGCGAAGTGCTTGGCCATTTTGTATTTGCCGACGACGGCGCCGACCCTGAGGCCGATCTCGGCCTCTCCGCGCAGCGGCTTGTTGGCGCGGCGCACGGCATTCTGGATGGCGATGAGGTCGCGCTCGGTCGCGGCGAGCAGATCCTCGCGCTTGTGCCGTCGCGCGACGGCGAGATCGGGGTTGCGGCACACGATGAGGCGCTCGCCGGGATAGTCGTCTGCGGTGATGCTGGCGAGATCGCGCTCGTCGAACAGCGAGAGCTGGAAGGCGCCGGCATCGAGCAGGGCGCGGATTTGCGGGGCGCGCAGCGCGGTGATCCAGTCGAGCCCGGCCGGCTTGACGTCCTGCTCGATGCGCGCCTGGGTGATCATGCCGCGATCGCCGACCAGCACCACGTGGGCGAGGTCGAAGCGCCGCTTGAGCTTGTCGATCTGGGTCGCAAGCGTCGCCGGATCGCCGGTCGAGCCTTCGAACACCTCGATGGCGACCGGGCAGCCATCGGGAGCGCACAGCAGGCCGTAGACGATCTGCAGCTTGCCGCGCTTGCCATCGCGATTGTAGCCGAGCTGGGCGAGCTCGCAGCAGCGCCCCTCCAGATAGCTCGAGGAGACGTCGTAGAGCACCAGCGTGCCGTTCTCGAGGTGGCGCTTTGCGAGCGCGGCTTCGATCTGGGGCTGGCGTTCGAGCAACCAGTCGAGCGCGCTGTAGAGTTCGTCCTCGTCGACGTCTCCCAGACCGAGCACGCTGCCGAGGCTGGAGGCGGCGGTGGCCGGATCGAGCGCCTTGGCGGTGGCAAGTTTGGAGACCGGCGCGATCAGGCGCGCCACGATCATCGCCACAACCAGATCGCGGCAGCGGTTGCCGGCGGGGCCGAGCAAACGGTCGAGGCCGATCCTGCGCAGGGTGCCGAGCACGGCCGCAACGTGGCCGTGGGGCAGCGAACGTTTGATGGAGATGGCCTCCTGGCCGGGCGGCAGCACGGTGCCGCCTTTGAGCAGCGCACGCAGGCCTTCGACCAAATCGCGCGGCCAGTCGCTCAGGTTGAGCAGGGTGCGTTTCTTGATCTTGCCGCCGACGCGATAGCTTTCGCGCAGCAGCACCGCCGGCGGCGAGTTACGGTTCGGGACTGCCTCGATATACATGGCTTATAGTATGCATATAAAAACCAGAAATGCAATAGCAAAACTATCATTTACATGGCTACGTTTCCATGCGCGCGCAACAATTTCTCACGTAAAATCAGTTGCTTGATGTATTACAAAGAGGGAAGTTCAGCCTAGCTCAGGCCTTGGAA
>JBAVGD010000205.1:0-1570 GCA_049684635.1 Solirubrobacterales bacterium
TGCCGAGGCGAAAGTCAAGGCGCCAACGAGAGGCAACCGCAAGCTGGAGGCGTTTCTCAAGGCTGTAAACGAGGACGAGCAGGTGCGCACCTGGTGGTACATGGCCCAGGTCCACGCCGAGCGGCTGGGCATGTCGGACCACTCCTGGGTCCACACCCAGATTGTCCTCAACATCGCCCTACGCCTGCTGCGCCTCCTGGTCAAGGCGGGGGTGGAGCCGGCCGTCGTCGCTGACCACGGGATGTCGGCGCGCGATGCCGAGGTGGTCGTCGCCGGCGGTGCCCTACTGCATGACGTCGGCATGTCGATCCACCGGGTGGACCACGAGGCTTACAGCCTCTTCCTCGCCGGTGGCGTGCTCGAAGACCTGCTCGCCGACGCCTACCGCCAGCCGGAGCAGACGATTATCGCTTCGGAGATCTTGCACGCGATCATCGGCCACCGCCGTCGCGGCGAGCCCTACACGGTCGAGGCCGGCGTGGTCCGCGTCGCCGACGCGCTCGACATGGCGCAGGGCCGGACCCGGATCCCGCTGGAGGCCGGACAGGAGGGGATTCACTCGATCTCCGCGGCCGCCGTCGACGAGGTGCGGATCGAAGTGGGGGAGGACCGGCCGGTGCGGATTGAGATCGACCTCAACAACTCGGCCGGGATCTTCCAGGTCGACGACCTGCTGGCGACGAAGATCCGAGACACGCCGCTGGAGGGCAGGGTCGAAGTGGTGGCGAAGATCGAGGGGGAGAGCGAGAAACGCCTGCTCAGCGGCTTCCGCCTCTCCTGACGGCCGTCAGGCGGTGTCCTCGGTCGCTCGCGTGCCAAGCACGCCACGCTCCCAGCGTCCGTGCCTGACGGTTGTCAGGACAGGCGCTGGAGGTCGGCGCGCCGCCGTTCCTTGCGCTTGTCAAGGCTGCCCTGCAGCAGCGAGAGGCCAATCACCAGGATCGCGAAGAAGGCGATCACGCCGAAGCAGAAGAATGTGACCGTCTTGTCCGTGGTCGGGCCGGCCAGCCCGACCCCGTTGTCCGCGAGGGCCGCCGGTGCTGTGAGCAGCAGCAGCGAGATTGCAGAGCAGGCGGCAATCGCCATGCGCGCGGGTCGAGCGTGAGACTTCACGACGGGCAATCTAGCGCACCCAGGCGGCGCTCTCAGACCTCTTAAATGGCGAACGGCCCGGGACAGGTGGGCCGTTCGCGGTGACAGGGAGGATCTCGCGAGGGTTCGAAGTCTGCCGTCAGGGCGGGCTTCGAAGGTGAACATCCCGAGAAGCGGGACGGGCGCTTCCTCCGCAAATTCCTGACTTTGGGCTGTGAAAATTCTGTGAACGCAGGGGTTTCGCAGTTCCCGTCCGCCGCGGTAGCTGCGTACAATCGACTTGTTCAGGGCGAGATGCAGCTCTCAGTCGCCAGTCACGTGAATCCACAGCAGATGATCAGGCTCGCGGTAATCGACGACGACAGCGGTTTCGTGACCGTATTGTCGAGGCGCACCGAGGCTGCCGGATGGCAGCAGCGCACTCTGGCCGCGCCGATGCCGTCCGAGGAGCTGCTGGCGATGAAGCTGAACGCTCTCC
>JBAVGD010000206.1:0-3393 GCA_049684635.1 Solirubrobacterales bacterium
TCAGAGCCTCCAGCTTGTGGTTGGTTTTCCGCCGTTGTCCTCGACGCCGAACAGCGGCGCGTCGGACCTGCGGGGGTTGTCCTCGGCGCTGAACAGCGGCGCGTCGGACCTGCTTTTCTCGCGGCTCTGCGAGTGCTCAGGCGGCTCGTCAGAGTGCTCCGAGGGCTTCTCGTCCTCGGCACTGCGTTTGGAAAGTGGGGGTGCGGTCTTGCCCGCGTCCTTCATGTGCTTGGCAAGGTGGTCGTAGACGCCCTGCACATCGCCGGCGGGGATGGTGGTGCCACCCATCGCGCCGTTGCAGACCTCGATTCCGGTCAGGCACGCCCTGATGTTGGCCGCGCCGGGCTTCCCGTCGGTCCACTCGTGGTGAACGAAGCGATACGCCGCCTTTTTGGCAGCGTCCTTCGCAGGGTCGATCCAGGCGAACACCTGGCGCATCGCTGCCTCGCCGGCGTCGTTGGGGATGCTGGCCTCTGTCTTCGGGCCGTCCCAGGCGGCGTCGCTGGTCGCCGTCTTCTTGTAGGCGATGGCGGCGCGGGTCTCCTCCCCCTCGGGCTCCTCGACCTTCTCGGCCTCGAGAATCTCGCGTACCCGCTCGGGGTTCAGCCTCATCCAGTTGGTGAACATCTCCGAGAGCTCCTCGCCGCGGGTGGGGTCGAGGCGCAGGCCCTCGAGGAACACCCAGTCTGAGATCGAACGCACGCCGGCGACCGCGTTCTCGTAGGCGGGGAACGTCACCGGGCCGCCCTCGGCGATTTCGATCTCTTCGATCGTGCGCAGCGGGAGCCCTTCGGGGTTCGTGCTCGACTTGCCCGGCTTCTCCTCGAAGGTTTCCTTCACCGACCGGAAGCGGAACGAGCTGCCGTACTGGCCTGCCTCCAAGCCGGGAACGAGGTCGCGGTTGTAGCTGGTGTCGAAGAGCGGGCCCGAGTATTCGACTTCGGTGTCGTCTTCGGTGAAGGTGGGCTCGGTCAGCGCGCGTTTGCCGACTGAGGGGTCCATGCCGTGGTTGAACAGGATGCGGATGTTCTTCCCGTTCTCCTTGAGCGTCTTCTTCGCCGCGCCAGGGGCGACCACCTCGATGAAGTGCCCCTCCCAGGCCGAGTCGATCTCGGTCGGTTCGTTGAAGCGCACCAAGCTGCCGAAGAGCGTCGGCATGCCGCCGTCGCCTGCGGCGCGAACTGCGGGGTGCGCCGCAAGGGCGCGGTACCCGTCGCGCGGCGGACGTTGAACGATTGTCTCCGACATTCTTTCCTCCTAGGACGGTGCCGGGATGACCGGCGGACTCGTGGGTTTTCCGTTTGGCAGCGTCTGCACGGAGGCGCGGCCTTCGTGCTTGAGCTTCGAGAAGTCGCCAGAGGTGACCGCCTCGACGATGCTGTCGGCTTCAAAGCCGGCCATGAAGAGTTTCGAGATCGTTTCCGCGTCTTTGCCCCGGGCCTCGGCGGTTTCCGTCACGTCGGGCGAGAGGAACGGGATGTCCCCTTCGTCGTACCAGAGCTGCGCATCTGAGGGCACCGGCACGAGCGTGGAGAACGCCTCACACGCCGATTCCCATAGGTAGCGGAACGTGGTGTCGGCGGTGAGGCGGCGAACCTGTCCGGCGTTAGAGAAGGTCGCGCTTTCGAGTCCCGGCTGCAAGCCGACCAGCAGCGGCTGGATGCCGGCGGCGGACGTTATCCGCGCCTCCCCGCCTGACTGCACAGCGCTGAATTCCACGCTTTTCAGGTCAGCGCCGAGGGCTTCGGCTTTCGAACCCTCGCCGAAGTACATTGTCTTCAGCCCTTCGGGGCCCGAGTATTTGCCTTCGAACAGCTCGACCCATTTCTTGAACTCGTCGGGGTCGAGGTTGCCGCCGATGGTGACCACCAGGTTCGGCTGCGCGCCCTGTTCGAAGAACTGCTGCTTGTGGGTCAGCATCGCCTGGTCGGCCTGTATCTCGCTCACCAGCGGCTGAATCCAGCTCATGCCCCACGGCCCCGTCGGGTCTGGGATCGGCATGTAGTGGGCGACCTGGTCGGGGTCGTATTGGACCGCTCGCGCGCCGCTGCCGCGTCCGCCCGGGTGGTAGATGTAGCCGAGCAGTTTGGCGTCCACGTCCCAGAGCCCGGCCTGCGGGCGCTTCGTGGACCCCCACACCAGAGTCACCCAGTCGGGGCGCAGATGCAGCGGCTCCGGGCCGCGTACGAAGAAAGCGTTGCCGCTGAGGTCGACGTCCTGGCTCGCTCGCGCCAGAATGGCGGTCGACGGTTCCAGCGGCGCGAGGTCGGCGGTCCCGAACAGCCCGCCCGGCATCCCTTCGCGCATGCGCCGGTATTTGAAGCTCATCTGCGCGAAGACCTGCATGCGGAAGTTCACGCAGGAGAAGATCAGCGGCGATGCCTTGAAGGCCTGGTCGACGTAGCCGAGGAAGTTCTGCGGGATTTCGGGCTGCTTCTGGCCCAGTGTGCTGTTGGTCATCGTGCCCAGCGGGTAGTTGAGCCCGTTGAACTTGAAGAATTCAGCCCACTGGTTGATCCCTATCGCAGCGTCGGTGGCGGGGTTGCTGCGCAGCCGCTCGTGCAGCTTCATAGGTCAATCCCGAATAGGCCGACAGCCAACATGCCCGCCCCAGCCAGGACGAACGCAGCGGGTACGAAGACCAGCGCCACGCCCGCCACCAGCAGGACAGCGCCGCCCAGCGTCAGGGCGAGCGCCAGCTTGCCTCTAACCGTCGAGACTGAGGACTCCGGCTCCTGGGAGGGCAATGAGTGGTCCCTTCGATCGCTTTTTCTGCTGCAGCGCGCCCCAGACTGCGAGGGTCGCGGCCACCAGCGGGGAAATGTCCACCTTCGAGCTCTTGCGCCCCCAGCCCCACGCTTCGCCCATCGGCCGGGTCTCCGCGCCGACGATCGCGGCCATCAGCTCTTGGCTGCCGAGGTGGCGGAACTTCCCTTCGGTCGCCAAGTCGAAGAACTGCGCGCAGGCGCTGCCGTACTCCTCGGTCGACATCGCGTGGGGAACTGGCCGAAGTTTCTCCGGCGGCTCCCAGTAGGGGCCCTTTCCGTCGCGGACGATCATCGAGGGGCTCTGGCGGCGGGCGAAGTCGATCAGGCGGTCGTCCAACCAGCCGGTTCCCCGGCGGTGGTCGTTCACCTCGACATGCAGCAGGCCGTCTGGACGCCAACCGGCTGAGGCGATTGCCGCGGAGCTGCGATCGTGGGCGATGTCGATGCCGATCGCGATTGGGTCGAGCATGGAGGAGGCCTGGTCGACGCCGGCGCGCCACTGCTCCAGCGGGATCAGCTCGTCGGCGGCTTCGTCCGGATTGGGCCAATCGCCGACGCACATCCGCTCGAGGCTGAAGCTGCGAAGGTCGAGCGCCCGGCGTTCCTTGGAGATGTAGTCCACGCC
>JBAVGD010000207.1:0-5260 GCA_049684635.1 Solirubrobacterales bacterium
GTCGAGCGAGACAGGTTCGGTTGGGGCATTCGGGTCGAACGCCCAGCCAATGACCCTCACGCGCCCCCGCCGGGGTGAGCGCACCGTTTCGAGGCGTCCCTTGGGGTCTTCGCCCGAGGAGACCACCGTGCCAACCGTCGCCCCTTCTACGTAGTCGTTGTCGATGTTGATCGTGACGCCCCCGTAGGTCTCGTTGTGGCCGCCGCGGTACTGGTGCAGGCGCTGGTGCTGGCTCCAGGCACTCGCCGGCACGACGGGATCGCTCGTGCTTTCACGTTCATTCCAGTTGGCGATCCAGATGTCGTCTGGCTCGAGATAGCCCGTGCCGATGCGACTGGCAAGATCGGCGATGCCGGAGGAGCTGCTGCTGTAAACGCCGGAGACGTAGCCCAGCGCATGCAACCGGGCGGTCCAGAAGGAGAGGAAGGTGAGCGTGGCTTCGCTTGCGGCTGCGGTCCGGGTGTAGGCCTCCATGTCGAAGTAGATCGGGTTGCCGGGGCCGATTGCCACGGCACGAGCCTGGTTGACAGCATCGTTCGCGGCGGCGGAACCCTGCGAGGCGGCAGCACTGGCGCTGAGCTTTTCGCAGGAACCGCAGCTGCTGGTCGGAGCCTGCAGGCCGACGTAGGTCGGAATCAGGTGCCAGCCGGCGCCGACCTGTTCGCCCACCCAGCCCGAGGTGAGACTCGGCTGCGCGCAGGCACGGTTGGCGCCTCCGATGTAGACGCCGATACCCCGGTAGGGCGAGCCTCCCCAGGCCAGCATGGTGCGGGCCGAGGGCGCCGCGCAGGCGTCGAAGCCAAGCCCGGTGAATGCGGAAGCGGTAGAGACATGGGCCGAGGAGGAGAGACTCGGTGTGCCAAGCCTGAACGGTGCCCGGGCGGCTCCCCACGGCCGTTTCCGCGCGGCACCGGCCCTCCCGGCTCCCCACGGCCGTTTCCGCGCCGCACCGGCCTTCCCGGCCTTCGGAGCAGCAGCAGGCCCGGGCTCCGTCTGCACGACAGCGGCAGGGTCGACCAAGATCGCGCGGCGGCGTCCAACCGCATGGGCGGGACAACGTTGACTGGCGCTCGGAGTCCCCAGATACACCGCCTGCCGGTCCAGCCGCACGCACATGCGCGGGTGCGCCGCGAGCCGGTAGACCGGCCACGTCGCCGGCACCCGAATGCCCTGGCCTTGGAAATGAAGGGTTCGCAGGCGTGCCTGCGCCGGGGCTGGAAGGGCACTCCACACAACGGTCAGAGCGAGGCCGGCCAGGGCGGCGAGGACCGCCGGCCTGTACGCACGTGAGGATCGACCTGGATACGCCATACCCGTCCCAACCATTCTCCAGGCGACTCGATTCGCCTTGCTTCGAATCGGCGCAAGGGGACGTGGTGCAGGTTGACAACGATATGTATGGTCAATCTGCACGACGTCTGGCATAGCCGTGGCTGGACCGGTGTCTGCCCGCGGCACGCCTGCCTACCGTCGCCGACGGTTATCGGGTCCGGACGGTCGAGGGCGCCTCTATAACCCGATCAGCGGGAAGGCGGCACGAGGTCCAGCTCGCGCCAGGGGCCCTCGCCGGCCATCGGCTGCGTGCGGCCCGCGAGCCAGTCGACCTGGAGGTCGTCGTAATGGGGGCTGGCGGGATGACCCGACTGGCCGGTGAACATCTGCCAGCGGGACCGCGACGGGTCGGTCGGGTCAGCGACCATGCGCCAGCTCGGCGCCCAGACCGCCCGGTACGGGTCGTTGGGGTCGTACGCGATCTGGCTCACCGTCTCCTGAGCGCCGCCCGCCTTCAACTTGCGGTTCAGCAGCCGTCGCAGTAGGGGATTGGCCTCGCCCAGCGCATGGGGGAACTCCATCTCGTGCACGTGCCCCCAGCGCCACCCCTCGGGATCGGGGCCGAAGCGGTCGCTGAGGTCATCGAGGGCGCCGGCCAGCGCTTCCAGCACGAGGTCGTCCCAGGGCCGACCGATCAGCTCCTCGTCGCCCTCCTCCCACAGCTTCATCAGATGCGCGTGCCAGCGCCAGGGTGAGGTGACGTAGGTGAGGAAACCGTTGTCGGCGCGGTCGAGCCAGCGCTCGCAGAGGTCGCGGTCGCCGATTGCGGCGCGCGCAACCTCCCGCCCCAGACGTAGCAGGAAGGCCTGGTAGATCGTGCCGGCGATGGTGTCGGGGTCGAGCCGCCCGTCCCAGCTGCGCAGCCGCTCGATCGCGCTGCGCTCACGCTGCGTGGCAGGCGCCAGCCGGCCCAGGCGCCGCGCTGCCTCCAGCCCCGGGATGGAGAGGTTGTCGCACTGCATCGCCTCGAAGTCCTCGACGTCGTGCTCGTCGCTTGCCCGCAGCATGTCCTCGATCCGCTGCGCCCGGAACCCGTCCAGCCAGTCGCTGGTGATGTGGTGGGGGTACTCGTCGCCGACGATCCGGTTGTTGGCGGTGACGAGGAAGTTGGTCTCGGGGTCGATCGTCTCGGGCAGCTCGTCGAAGGGGACCGTTCCCTCCCACTCGAACTCGCCGGTCCAGCCCGGCTTCGGCAGATCGGGGCAACCGCCCTTGCGCAACGGCAGCATCCCGACCAGCTTGTAGCCGATCGAGCCGTGGCGGTCAGCCCAGACCAGGTTCATGGCCGGCGAGCTGTACTCAGCAAGTGTGGCCACCAACTCGGGGCCCGAAGTTACGTCTTGGAGCTTGAACATTACCTTGAATGTGGTCGGCTGCTCGAGGGCGATCCAGCGCAGGGCGAGAGGCTCAGCCGCATCGGCGCCGAGCGCCTCATTGACGATCGGCCCATGGTGGGTGAGGCGGACGTCCAGCACCTCGGGAGCGTCGCGCCCCTTGACGCTGATCTCCTCGCGCACGACCTCCAGCGGCCGCCACTCCCCTTCGAACAGGTAGTTCTCGCCCTCGATCCGCTCGATGAAGAGGTCCTGGACGTCCGCCATCACGTTGGTGAAGGTCCAGCAAACGTCGTTGTTCTGGCCCATCCAGACACCCGGGAGCCCGGGTAGCGAGGCGCCTCGGACGAAGCGCCCCCCGACGGTGAGACCGACCTGGTACCAGAGCCCCGGCATGCTCGGCGAGATGTGGGGATCGCCGGCGATCAGCGGTGACCCGGTCGCCGTCAGCGCCCCCGACACCGCCCAGTTGTTGGAGCCGCTTGCCTCCGGGGCCAGGCCGATCGCGCGCCGGACCGTATCGATCTGCTCGGCGAGGGCAATGCCATCGCCGGACCAAGGTTCCTGGGTGACGATCGGGTTGTCCGGCGGGTAGCCGGGGTCGAGGCGGGCGGCCAGCTCAGGGCCGAGTGCCCGCGCCATGTCGGACCGCAGCAGCTCCCGCTCCCAGTTGGTCGAGAAGCCGAAGGAGAGCAGCTTGCCGAGGCTGATGATGTCGATCGGGTCCCACGGCTCGAAGTCGAGCCGCAGCAGCTGCATCTCGAACGGCAATGCCTTCACGTTCTGGGCAGCCGCATTGACCCCAGCGCAGAAGCGCTCCAGCGACGCATGCAGTTCAGGGTCGAGGGCCGCGGCCTCGCGTTCGGCGGTGCGGCGGATTCCCAGCGTCCTCATCAGCCGGTCGACCGGAAGCCCCTCCCCACCGGCAAACTCCGAGAGCCGGCCGGCGGCGACGCGGCGGTAGAAGTCCATCTGCCAGAGCCGGTCCTGGGCATGGCAGTAACCCTGGGCGAACCATAGGTCGGCGGCATTCTCGGCCTCGATATGCGGCACGCCCCAGCGATCGCGCCGAACCCGGACCGGGCTCAGCAGCTGCGGCAGCTCGATGGTCCCCTCCTGCTGAGGCAGGGGGCGCCGCGCGAGGCGGTGCCAGAGCGCCGCTGCAGCCGCGGCCAGGACTCCCGTTCCGGCCACCCCGACAACCAATCCGCTGCGCGCGGCGCCGTGCTTCCTATGCCGCTTCATGCCCTGTGTCTATCACGTCATCCAGTGGATTGGCTGGCTGGCCGACCAGGCCCCCGGAAACAGGGCAGGCGGGGAGGGGGCGGCTGCTGCGGCTCTTCCCTCCTCGGTTGGCGATCGCTTCGATCAATCGCGCAAATCGCCGGGGAGCAGGCCCTCGGCAGCGAGCTTCTGAAGGTGCGCCTCCATCACTATCGCGGCGACGGGGCGAATCTCGTCGGGGACGTCGTCCCAGACCTCGGATAGGAGGGCGTCGCGGGAGCGCTCCCCACGCTCCAGCGCCGCGATTAGCCGCCGCTCGCGCATCTCCCGATGCTCGATGTACTCGGCGACCTTCGTCGCCGGATCGGTCACCCAGGGGCCGTGGCCCGGGCAGATCAGCCGCAGTGGCTCGGCCTGGATCCGTCGCAGGGACTCCATGTAGGCGGCAAGCGAGCCGCCGTCGGGAGGCACGAACGAGGAGCCCTCCCCGAGGACGAGGTCGCCGCTGAAGCAGACACCGTCACCGGTGAGAAAGCAAACATGCTCAGCAGCGTGGCCCGGCGTGGCAATTGCGCGCAGGCCACCGTAAGCCTCGCCGCCCACAGGAAGGACTACCGGCGGACGGCTGGGCCGACCTGCGGTTGCCGCCGCACCTGAACCGCCTGGCTCACCTCGAGCAGGTTCGACAGCAGCCGCCGCCAGCCGCTCCGCACCGGCCGCGTGATCGATATGGCTGTGGGTAAGGAGGATCGTGCCGATCCCGCCTCGCTCGGCGGCGGCGGCGCGAACGGCATCGATGTGGCCGGCATCGTCGGGTCCCGGATCGATCACCACGCAGGGACCCGACCCATACAGGTAGGTGTTCGTCCCCTCATGGGTCATCGGCCCCGGATTGGGAGCCACAAGTCGCAAGATCTCGGGGTGTCCTGGCGCGTGGGTCACGTCAGGTGGCGCCGGCGGCAACCTCTCTGGCGATGGCCTCGCGCGCATCCTCGGGTTCCAGGACGACGAGATCGCCGGCGCCGCGCAGAATCTCCCGCACCAGCCAGGAGGTGCCGGCGTAGGGGAGCTCGACGACCACGGCGCCGTCCCCAAGCTCTTCGACGACGGTGCGCTCCTCGCGCAGCCAGCGGGCGCGCTCCGGCGAGACCCAGACACGGGCGACCTCAGCCGCCGGCATCTCTCCATCGGTCATCCAGCCCTCCACGCCGGCAATCTCTTCGACCTCCGACCGCGGCTCGAAGGCCTGGCCCGTGACCGTCGCTTCCTTGATCCGATCGAGCTTGAAGTGGCGGATGCCCTCTTTGGTCAGGTCGTAGCACTCGACGTACCAGCCCTCGCGCCCGTTCTCCAGCCGGTAGGGCTCAACC
>JBAVGD010000208.1:0-3959 GCA_049684635.1 Solirubrobacterales bacterium
ATCCGCAGGATCTTCTCGACGTCCTCGATGAAGCCGAGGTCGAGCATCTCGTCGGCCTCGTCGAGGACGACGTAGCGCACCGCGGTGAGAACCAGGGAGCGCCGCGAGATCAGATCCATCATTCGACCGACCGTCGCCACGACGACATCGGCACCGGCACGCAACTGCGCCTGCTGGGTGCGAATAGGCGCGCCACCGAAGACGGCGACGATCTCGACGTCCAGATGCTCGGCGTAGGCCCGCAGGGCCTGCGTCACCTGGATGCAGAGCTCTCGCGTTGGGGTGAGGACGAGTGCCTGCACCTCGTCATTGGACGGATCGACGTACTGCAACAGCGGCAACCCGAAGGCGGCAGTCTTGCCGGTCCCGGTCTGGGCCTGACCAATCACGTCGTGGCCCGCCAGCAGTTCCGGGATCGCCTGCTCCTGGATCGGCGTCGGCTCCACGTACCCGAGCTCGTCCAGCGCCTGCTGGATCTCCGCGGCAAGACCCAGATCCTTGAAGGCCCTCACCTGGTCGGATCCAAGAGGAGCTTGCCGGAGCTGCGGCGAGCGATCAGGTCTTCGTGGGCGCGGGCTGCTTCGGACAGCGGGTAGACCTCACCGAGGGTGACCTTCAGCGTCCCTGCGGCCACCTTGCCGAGCAGCTCACCGATCATCGGCGCGGCGAGGTCGCCGCGCAGCAACAGGTGGACGAGCCAGAAGCCAATCACTGACTTCGAGCCCTGCAGAAGCGCAGCCGTCGAGACCTGGCGCTGCTCGCGCGATGCGATGCCGAACACGACCATCCGGCCCAGCGGCGCCAGCGCCGAAAGCTCGGCATCGAAGGCGTCGCCACCGCTCATGTGCAGGACCGCGTCGACCTGCCGACCGCCGTTGGCGGTCAGAATCGCCTCCTTCAAGTCCTCGCTGCGCGAATCGACGGTGGCATCTGCGCCCAGGCTCTCCACCAGCGCACGCTTCTCCTCGCTGGAGGCGAGACCGACCACCTTTGCGCCCGCCTGCTTGGCAAGCTGGACAGCAAGCGACCCGGTCCCTCCCGCGGCTGCCTCGATGACGATCGTTTCCCCCGGCTGGATCCGGGCGCAGCGCTCGACCAGCGCCATCGCGGTCAGGCCCTGCAGCAGCACCGCCGCCGCCTGGTCGTCGTCGACCTCGTCGGGGACCGGGACGAGCCAGGCCTCGGGAACCGCCACCTTCTCCGCATAGCCCCCCGAGGCGACGATCGCCGCCACGCGCCGGCCGTCGGCGGTGCGCCCGCTCACCTCGGCACCCGGGATCAGCGGCAGCGCTTGCTCGGCCAGATAGTCGTTGCGGGTCGTGTGGGTGTCCGCAAAGTTGACCCCGCTACGGGCGACGTCGACGAGGACCTCGCCTTCGTTGGGGACCGGATCGTCGATCTCGACGTGGCGAAGCACGTCCGGGCCGCCGAACTCCTCGATTTGAATCGCCTTCATCGACGCAGGAGTCTCGCAGGGGAGCCGTTAGGCTGCCGTGCCGATGTCACTTACCGTTGTTGGATCTATTGCCTTTGACTCGGTTCGCACGCCCTTTGGGGAGCGCGAGCGGATGCTGGGTGGCGCCGCCGTGCACTTCTCCCTGGCAGCCAGCTTCTTCACCGAGGTACGCCCGGTGGGGCCGGTCGGGGACGACTTTGGGCCGGCTGAGTTCGAAATCCTCGAAAGGCGCGGCGTCATAACCGACGACATCGAGCACGTCGCCGGCGGGCAGTCATTCTTCTGGCGCGGGCGCTACGAGTACGACCTCAACGTCGCCCATACCGAGGACACGCAGCTGGGCGTCTTCGGCGACTTCGAGCCGAAGCTGTCAGAGGACTCGAAGGCCGCCGACGTTCTCTTCCTCGCGAACATCCAGCCTGATCTGCAACGCCAGGTTCGCGCCCAGTGCGAGGACGCTCACTTCTGCGCCCTCGACTCGATGAACCTCTGGATCGACACGGCCCGGGACTCGCTGCTGGCGGCGATCTCCGAGGTGGACTGCCTGATCGTCAACGACGCGGAGATCCGTCAGCTGACCGGCGAGTCGAACCTTGCCCGGGCCGCCCGCACCGTGATGGAGCACGGGCCTCGTGCCATCGTCGCCAAGCAGGGCGAGTACGGGGCGGCGCTCTTCAGCGGCGACAGCTTCTTCGCACTGCCCGGCTTTCCGCTCGAGGACGTTCGCGATCCCACCGGTGCCGGCGACAGCTTCGCGGGCGGCTTCCTCGGCTACCTCGACAGCCACGACGGCGAGCTCGACGAGTCCACCCTGAGGCGAGCGATGGGATACGGCACCGTGCTTGCCTCCTTCAACGTCGAGGAGTTCGGCACCGAGCGGATCGCCCGCCTCAGCCGGGACGAGATCGACGAGCGCTTTGCGGCACTCCATGCGATGACGCAGTTCGAGCCTCTGCCGGCCGTGCGCAAGTAGCCCTTCGCCTTCACACGCCAGGCACAAACGCGGAACTCCAAGCTGCGATACTGCCTCTCTCCAGTCAAGACCCAGAGCTCGAGGAGGGGTGATGGCCACCGAGCAGCAGACGAGCAACGCAGCCGCCGACGGGGCGCCCGCAACCGGCTCGGAGTCCCTGACCGTCACCGACAATCGCACGGGCGAGACCTACGAGCTCCCCGTTGCCGACGGGACCATCCGGTCGATGGACCTGCGCCAGATCAAGGTCTCCGAAGACGACTTCGGGCTGATGACCTATGACCCCGCGTTCACGAACACGGCCTCCTGCCGCTCCGCAATCACCTACATCGACGGCGAGGCTGGGATCCTCCAGCACCGCGGCTACCCGATCGAGCAGCTCTGCGAGCAGTCCACCTTCCTCGAGGTCGCCTACCTGCTGATCTTCGGCGAGCTTCCCACCGGCCCCCAGCTGGACCGCTGGACATACGACATCACCCACCACACCTTCGTCCACGAGGACATCAAGCAGTTCTTCGGCGGCTTCCGCTACGACGCGCACCCGATGGGGATGCTGCTCGCCGGAGCCGGCGCGCTCTCGACCTTCTATCCGGATGCCAAGCACATCGACGATCCGGAAGAGCGCTACATGGCGGCGGTACGGCTGATCGCCAAGGCGCCGACGCTGGCGGCCTTCTCCTACCGCCACAACATGGGGCTGCCGTACGTCTACCCGGATAACGACCTCAACTTCGCCGAGAACTTCCTCTCGATGATGTTCAAGAAGACCGAGGTGAAGTACGAGCCGGACCCGCGCCTGTCGCGGGCGCTGGACGTGCTCTTCATCCTCCACGCCGACCACGAACAGAACTGCTCGACCAACGCCGTGCGGGGGGTCGGCTCCTCCGACGTTGACCCCTACTCCGCGGTGGCGGCGGGCGTGGCGGCGCTGTACGGACCGCTGCACGGCGGCGCCAACGAGGCGGTGCTGCGAATGCTTCGCCGGATCGAGTCGATCGACAACATCCCGGGCTTCCTGGAGCGAGTGAAGGGCCGCGAAGAGAAACTGATGGGCTTCGGCCACCGCGTCTACAAGAACTACGACCCCCGGGCGCGGATCATCCAGCAGCACATGGAGGAGGTCTTCGAAGCCACCGAGTACAACCCGCTGGTCGAGATCGCCCGCGAGCTGGAGAAACGGGCGCTAGACGACGAGTTCTTCACCTCGCGCAAGCTCTATCCGAACGTCGACTACTACTCGGGGATCATCTACGAGGCGCTGGAGATCCCGGCCGAGATGTTCACGGTGATCTTCGCCATCCCTCGCACGTCCGGCTGGGTCGCCCAGTGGATGGAGATGAACGACGACAGCGAGCAGAAGATCGCCCGGCCGCGGCAGATCTACACCGGATACCGCGACCGCGACTACATCCCCATCGCCGAACGCGAGGGGCCGGAGAAAATCGTCGGGCCGCCCGCCAGGCGGCCGAAGCGCCCGCGGCGCGGGGCGTAGGCCGGGAACCGGGCAAGGGCCCGGTACCCCTCCTCACT
>JBAVGD010000209.1:0-4225 GCA_049684635.1 Solirubrobacterales bacterium
CTGAACACCGGCCGTAAGTCCCAGCACAGCCAGGGACAGCCCGACCGCCACCAGCCCTTCGCGCGAGCGTTTGATGCTCTCGTCGACAAGGCCATGAGAGTGCCCGTGACCCTCGTGCCGATGACCATCGCCCTGCGCCGTTGCTGCCGGCGCGTGCGTGTGGGGGCCGGCGTGAGGATGCTTGTGCACAAGCCGATCTCCGTGACGATGGAGTTCTCCCCCCAGCGACTCGTAGCTGATCACCCGTCCCGCCATCTCGAGATCAGGCTAGACCTTCTTGCTGAGTCCAGGCCGCCTCGCCAGCGCGTGTGGGGTACAACACTCGTCTAGCGGTGACCCCCGTCGATGTGACCCCTGATAGGTAGGGTGACCGGACGAGTTCCCGAGATCGGAGGAGTCGGAGATGAGACGTTTTTGGGTGACCTTGCTGGCAGCTGGAGCCGTGGGGGTTCTCGTCGCGGCATTGGTCGTCGCGCCAAGCGGCGCCCAGACTCCGGTTGCGCACGCCTCCGGATGCGCGAGGGCGACGAACATCGAGGCGATCGTCGATGACTCGGGCTCGATGGAATTCACCGACCCGACCAAGCTCCGCGTGCAGGGGATGAGCCTGCTGATCGACGACCTCTCGCCCAATACGCAGCTCGGCACGGTCGAGTTCGGCTCGGGGTTGGAAATCCCCGAAATCATCTCTACTCCGGCCGCCGACACGGTCTTCCCGCCCGAGGCCGTCGGCGCTAACGCCAGCGCCATGCACAGCGCCCTCGATGCCGCGATCAAAGCCGACAACGGTGCCACCGACTACAACGCGGCCTTCGCCAAGGCCGACGCCGACAATCCGAGCAGCGACGCGCGGGTCTTCCTCACCGACGGTGGCCACGACATCGGCACTTACAACGAAGCGCATCTGAACCACAAGGTGCCGACCTACGTGATCGGCTTCGGCTCGGGGATCTCGCCGGGCCCAGATCAGGCACGGCTGAAAAAAATCGCCAAAGACACCGGTGGCAAGTACTTCCCGGTGGCGGACACGAACGAACTGCAGGCGGCGATGAACAGCATCGGTGCGGCACTCACCTGCCAGACGCCGCCGCGCCAGTTCACCGACAGCCTTGCGCAGGGGCAGAGCAAAACCCACAGCGCGGCAATCGGCGCTTCGACCAAATCGGTTCAGATCACGCTCACCTGGTCCAACCCGCTCGACAAATTCAAGCTTCTCGGGCTCAAACTACTCGGCCATAGTGGGACCATCGCGGTGGCGTCGAGTCGCCATCGGCCGGCCAAGCTGAAGGTCACCAAAACAACGAGTTCGACGTTCGCCGTGATCAAAGTCGCGGGGCTCCGGAAGGGCAAGCTCAGCTTCGCGGTCAAGGCGGCGAAGGTCGGCTCCGGCCCGAAGGCAACGCTCACCACCCAGGTGAGCCAGAGCTCCCACCGGTAATCGGGCATTCGAACCGGGGTCGACCTGCCGACGAGGCCCGATTCCGGCTGCGCGCCGGTTTAGGCGGCGGCTGCGCGGGTAGTGCTGCGCTGTCCGGATGTCCATCCGTGGTCGGAGGTTGTTCCATGTTCATCTGCGAGAAGTGCGGCAGTCGCTACAACGCCGCCTATGCCGTCGCCATCGAGAGTTGCCCGCGCTGTGAGGCCCACGGGGTTGTCGTTCCCTTGGCCTTCAGCCCCTTCGGTCGCTTCGAGAAGAGGCCGGGTCGCTTCGAAAAGAGGCCGATCTCCAGATTCAGGACGACCCCCACGTCCGACCGCTCCGACCGGACCCAGTCTTCGGCGCTCCCAACCAGATAGGCCCGAGCCGCCGCCCCCGTTTAGCGCCCGTTTACGCACGGCAACGATGCTCGGCGCGTGAATGAGGCAGGTGCCCAGCGAGCGCGGCGGAGGGCAGCTCGAGCGCGCCGCCGCCGCAGGCGCCGGCTGATCCCGCTGGCGGCAGCCGTGGTGGCGATCGCCGCGCTGTGGGCCTTCAATCGTTCTGGGCCCGGCGGCGACACCTTGCGCCCCAAACCGGCCGCGGCACGGACGAGGCTCGTCGCGACCTTGCAGTCGCCTTCCCTGCCGGCACCGATCTCCGGCGAGTCCGCCGTGGGCGAGGGCGGCGGCCCGCTGATCCTCGGCGGCCTGGACGCCGAAGCCGT
This sequence comes from Solirubrobacterales bacterium, assembly GCA_049684635.1. GTDB lineage: Bacteria > Actinomycetota > Thermoleophilia > Solirubrobacterales > 70-9 > VRUE01. The sequence goes on from JBAVGD010000209.1 coordinate 2,145, forward strand.
CTCGGCGTCTGGCGTCTTCATGCTCGACGCTGGTAGCGGGCAACTGCGCCAGGTCGGGAATCTAAGCGCTCCCCTGCACGATGCCGCAGCCGTAACGCTCGGCGATCACGTGCTCGTCTTCGGCGGCGGGACATCCACCAGCAGCGATGAAGTCCAGGCGCTGCCGGTTGCGCCCGGGGCCGCCGCCTCCGATCCGACCGCTCAGGTCGTGGGTCATCTACCAACCGTTCGCTCCGACCTCAGCGCGGTAGCGATCGGCGGCAGCGCCTACGTGCTCGGTGGCTATGACGGCACCGCGCTGGTCGATTCTGTCCTGGAAACGAGCGATGGCAGCAGCTTCAACCAGGTTGCGACCCTGCCGGTGCCGGGCCGTTACATGGCCGCGGCGGCGCTTGGCGGTCGGATCTACGCTTTTGGCGGCCAGACGGTGGCCGGCGAAGCGACCAATGCGATCCAGGAAGTCGATCCGCGCGGGGGGTCCGCTCACCTCATCGGGCGTTTGCCGGTGGCGATCTCCCGCGCCACCGCCGTTGCAATCGCCGGCCGCATCTACCTGCTGGGTGGCGAAGCGGGCGGCTCGGTAACCGACCGCATCTGGAGCTTCGATCCCTCCACGCGCAGGGTCACCCCGGCCGGGCAATTGCCGCAGCCCGTTGCCAACGCCGCCGGAGCCGTGGTCGGCCCTGCCGCCTATCTGATCGGCGGTACAGGCCCAAGCGGAACGACGCTGGACAGCGTCGTCGTCCTGCGCCTGCGTCGGGTTGCCGATTCACCTCCGGCCGCGAAGACGCACCCCCGGAGCAAGGCCTCGCCGCGGACGTCGTCGGTTCCCTTCTCCGGCCACCTGATGATTGCCGACCGGGGGAACAACCGGCTGATCGTCGTCGATGCCCACAAGCACATCTCCTGGCTCTTTCCCTCTCGCGCCCATCCAGCGCCCCCAGGTGGCTTCTACTTTCCCGACGACGCCTTCTTCATCCGCCACGGCACCGGGATCATCTCCAACGAGGAGCAGAACGAGCGCATCGTCCAGCTCTCCTACCCATCCGGGAAGCTGACGTGGTCCTACGGGCACCCCGGAATCGCCGGCTCGGAACCGGGATACCTGCACGAGCCCGACGACGCCTATCTCTGGCGCGATGGAACGATCTCTGTCGCCGACGCGCAGAACTGCCGCGTGCTCCTGATCGATTCCCACACAAAAAAAGTGACGAAGCAGTTCGGCGACCCGGCCTCGTGCGCCCACGAACCGCCGGCTTACCTGGGCTCTCCGAACGGAGACACACCCCTGCGGAACGGAGACATCCTGATCTCCGAGGTGAACGGCTCCTACATCGACGAGATCACCCGCTCCGGCAAGGTCGTCTGGAGCGTCCAGCTGCCGATCGCGTACCCGTCAGATCCACAGCAGCTCGGCCCGGACCGCTACCTGGTGGCCGACTACACGAGCCCTGGCGGCATCTACGAGTTCAACCGCAAGGGGCAGATCCTCTGGTCGTATCACCCGGAAAGCGGCTCGGGCATGCTGGATCATCCGAGCCTCGCCGAGCGCCTACCCGGTGGCCTGATCGCGGTCAACGACGACTACCGCGACCGCGTCGTGATTATCGACCCCCACACGCGGAAGATCGTCTGGCAGTACGGGCACACGGAAGCTCCCGGCACGGCTCCCGGCTTCCTCAACACCCCAGACGGCTTCGACCTCCTCGCCCCGGGAGGGCGCACACCGACCCATCCGTACACGGGGTGAGCCTGGGTAGCCGCCGCGGGCAGGCTAGGAAGACAGGTCGCGCCGGTCGAACATCAGCGCGCCGAGCGCGGCGAAGCCGACGGCCACCACGGTGACGCCGAGGAAGGACAGCGGATCGATGCCATCCTCGATTGCCTTGCCGTAGTAGCGGAACACCGAGGCGTAGCGAATCCCGTCCAGGCTGGGGTCAAGGCGGCCGACCAGGTCGATCACGTACATCGCGACCAGGACGCCGGCGATCGAGCCGGTGACCACGCTGGTGCGCAGGGACCAGCCGGTGACGACGATCCCCAGGCTTGCCGCCAGAAGCGCCAGCGGCCAGACATTGGCG
>JBAVGD010000210.1:0-11830 GCA_049684635.1 Solirubrobacterales bacterium
GGGGTTGAAGATCCGCAGGTGCGCGACGAAGTCCGTGTCGCTGCTCGGGGCGAGCAGCAGCACGCCATCTGAGCCGACACCGAAGTGGGGATCGCAAAGCCGGCGCACCCGCGGCGCGCTCAACTCCCATGGAAGCGCCTCCGCCTCGAGGATCAGGTAGTCGTTGCCCAGGGCCTGCCACTTCTCGAACCTCATCCCGTCACCCTAAATGCTCGGCCCGATTCCACCCCGGCACCACATACCACCCGGGCCGACGGGCCGAAAAGAGGTCTATATCTCACGTTTTCGGCCCGTCGCGGTCCGGGCTCCGGTGGTCAATGAGCGATCACGGCCGCGAGGATCTCGGCCGCGACATCGACATCGTCACGACCGGTGCGATCGACCAAATGCACGTTCGGCATTTTGCGCATCCATGTGAGCTGCCGGCGTGCGTAGTTGCGCGATCGTTTCTTCATCCGCTCGACATCCCCCCCGAGCAGCTCTTCGAAGCCAAGCGCTTTGCGCGCCGTTCGTGACGGACCCACCGCTTCGGCCCGTTCAACCTCTGCCCTCGCTCCACCGGCGATAATCGCCTCTGTCCGCCTGTCGATTCGGCTGTAGAGCTCGGCGCGGTCCATGTCGAGGCCGAAGATCGCCGTCGGATGCCGCGTCTCAGGCGACCAGAGCTCGGAGTCAGCGGTTCCGGGCGGCACCCTGACCAGCGACAGCTCGGCGATCGCGGCCCGCAGGTAAAGACCGGTCCCCCCCACCACGATCGGCTGTCGCCCGGCCGCCAGGGCAACGTCGATCTCGCGATGGGCAAGATGCATGTAGTCGCCGACCGAAAACGGCTGCGTAACGGGCACGAAGGCGACCAACCGGTGCTCCAGCCGCTTCTGCTCCTCAGGATTGGCGACCCCCGTCAGAGTTTCCAGCCCTTCATAGACCTGCAGCGCATCGCAGGAGATCGCAACCGGGTCCCCCCCACGCTGCCGCAACAGCTCCGCCAGCGCGATGGCGACACCGGTCTTCCCAACCGCCGTCGGCCCAAATATCCCCACGACGTTCATAGCGCCAATGAGAGTGTCGCTTCGGGTGGGCGATGTCGGCGCTGCCCGGAACGGCTTGTACTTTTTCGGCAATCCACCTGCGGACGACCCTTCGGGCTCATCGAAAAAGTTGAGTGCAGGGCAGTGCCGACATCGCGCTACGCCAAGTTACGACTCAAGAGCCTTTCGGACCCACTCAGCGTCATTGAGGTCGCAGCCTCGATTTGGACCTGAACCAGCTCCCCGGGACGCGCGGTCCCGTCGAAGTTGACCGCCTTGTTGTGACGCGTCCGGCCGCGCAGCCGGCTGGGATCGGTCCGGCTTGGCCCCTCGACCAGCACCTCCATCTCCCTGCCCACAAACCGCTGCGCGCGCTTCGCCGCATGCCCCTGCACCAGCGCCACCAGCCGCTCCATGCGCTCCGTCTTCACCGGATGGGGCACCTGCTTCCCCATCGTCGCCGCCTCGGTCTGCCGCCGTGGTGAGAAGACGAAGGTGAAGGCTCCGTCGTAGCCGACCTCGTCCACCACTTCGAGCGTCTGCTCGAAGTCCGCCTCGGTCTCGCCCGGAAAGCCGACGATGATGTCGGTCGTGATCGCGCAGTCCGACACGTGCTCGCGAATCAGCGACACGCGGTCCATGTAGCGCTGCCGGTCGTAGGTGCGACGCATCTGCTTGAGGATCCGGCTCGACCCTGACTGCAGCGGCAGGTGGATGTGCTCGCAGAGGGACGGCAGCTCAGCGTGGGCTCGGATTACGTCCTCGCGCATGTCCTTGGGGTGCGGGCTCGTGTAGCGGATGCGCTCGATTCCCTCGACCGCATCGATGCGGCCCAGCAACTCGGAGAACCCGACTCTCGTCTCGGCCGGCAGGTCGCGCCCGTAGCTGTTGACGTTCTGCCCGAGCAGCGTCACCTCCCGTACGCCGTCCGCGGCAAGCATCTGAGCCTCCTCAACCAACTCATCCGGGTGACGGCTGACCTCGCGGCCCCGCGTCGAAGGCACGATGCAGTAGGCACAGCGGCAGTTGCAGCCCTGGGAGATCTGCAGCCAGGCCTGGAACTCGCGTTCGCGGTGCGTCGGCAGATGGCCGGAGAAGTCTTCGAACTCGAAGTAGCCCTGGGCGCTCAGGGAGTCCGAGTTGAGGAACTCTGCCAGCCGGTGGATCTGGCCCGGGCCAAAAGCAACGTCAACGAACGGGAAGCGCTGGAAGACCTCGTCCTTGACTGACTGGGCCCAGCAACCGCCGACCCCCACCACGCGCTCGGGGTCTTCGGCCTTCAAACGTTTTGCCTCGCCGAGATGAGCGATGAAGCGGGTGTCGGCCGACTCGCGGATCGAGCAGGTGTTGAAGAGGATCAGATCAGCCTCGGCGCGACTTGCCGCCTCCTCGTAGCCGAGCGACTCCAGCATGCCGCGCATGCGCTCGGAGTCATGCACGTTCATCTGGCAGCCGAAGGTCGTGACGTGGTACCTGGGCATGCGCCTCAGCGTAGCGGGGTGAGCTCGATGGTTTGGATCAGGTTGGCGCGGTCCCTATCGGGATCGGTCAACCCCGCTATCGGGACTCTTCGCTGACGGCCTGTTCGCCGCCCCGGGAAAGCTCTGTCGCCTTGGCCTTCTGCTCGTCCCTGGCGTGAAGCACAGCGAGTGTCGTGGCACCCCCAACGAGGAGGGCAAACCAGAGGAAGATCACGGGTGCCGCCCGCCCGGGGAAATTCTCCAGCCGCAAACCGAGGACGCTGACGACCACCGCCGAGACGGCGAGGGCCCCACCAACCACGTAAAAAAGCGTTCCGTTGTCCATGCGCGGCGAAAGATGGTACTCAGGTTCGAACTGCCGGCGGCTCTTGCCTCAACTCCTGGACCTCAGGCGGCTTGTGCCTCGACTACCGGAGCTTCAGCCTTGACAGGCTCTTGGTCCGTACCGATCCCCAGGGCGGCGCGAATCTTCGCATCGAGCTCGGCCGCAACCTCGGGATTGTCGGTGAGGAACTGTTTGGCGTTGTTGCGCCCCTGGCCAAGGCGTGTCTTGCCATACGAGAAGAAGGAGCCCGACTTCTGCACCAGGTTGTGCTCGATCCCGAAATCGATCAGGCCCCCCTCTCGGGAGATGCCCACCCCGTACTCGATGTCGAACTCAGCCTGCCGAAACGGCGAGGCAACCTTGTTCTTGACGACCTTGACGCGGACCCGGTTGCCAACCGCCTCCGTCCCCTCTTTGAGGGTTTCGATGCGGCGGATGTCGAGCCGCTGGGAGGCGTAGAACTTCAATGCGCGGCCCCCCGGCTGGGTCTCCGGAGACCCGAACTGAACGCCGATTTTTTCGCGGATCTGGTTGGTGAAGAGGCAGACCGTATGGGTGCGGTTCAGATTTCCAGCCAGTTTGCGCAACGCCTGCGACATCAGGCGGGCCTGCAATCCAACGGTCTGGTCCCCGATCTGGCCGTCCAGCTCCGCTTTCGGCGTCAGGGCGGCCACCGAGTCGATCGCGACGACGTCGATGGCGGCCGACGCGATCAGCCGATCGGCGATCTGCAGCGCCTGCTCCCCGTAATCGGGCTGCGAGACCAGCAGCTCGTCGGTGTCGACGCCGATCTTTCGCGCGTACATAGGGTCGATGGCATGCTCGGTGTCGATGAACGCGCAGATCCCACCGCGGGCCTGAGCCTCGGCGATGACGTGGTAGATCAGCGTCGTCTTGCCCGAGGACTCCGGGCCGAATATCTCGACTATCCGCCCGCGTGGGACGCCACCGATGCCAAGCGCCAGATCCAGCGACAGGGCACCAGTGGAGATCGCCTCGATCTGGACTTTGCTGTCGGCCCCAAGGCGCATCAGGGCACCCTGGCCAAAATCCCGCTCGATCTGGGTGACCGCAGCCTCCAGGGCCGCGTTTCGAGCCTTGGCCTCCTTTGGGGAAGCATCTCTCAGAACCGTTTTTGTATCTGCCATCTCTTTCACCTCACTGTCGCCCGTCTGTGGGCAGCTCGACTTGCGCCAGCGGGGTGTAATGCGCACCCTGCGGCTGGATTGTGGAACGGTAGAGGCCAACGCGGACAGCATCGAGTGGCTGCAACAAAGCCTTCGAAAGGGGCCCTGGCGGCTGAGATACGAGCGCCGGGCGCTTTGAGCCACGTTCCTCGCGGCGCACCCGGGCCACGGTCACATGCGGCCAGAACGGGCGCTTCTCTGGCTTGTAGAGCCTTGCTGCGACCAGCCTCGCCTGCAGCTCCGCTTGGAGCTCGATGGTGGCTGGGGATTGGGCCGGAAGCGCGAAGAGACGGGGTCGCCCCCGCTGCGGACGCGGAACCGGGTCCCGCAGCTCGATCGTTGGCGCTTGGCCCCCGACTTCGGCCACGATTGTCGACAGCTCCTCGATGTCTCGCTCTGGCCGGTAGCCGAGGAAGGCAAGCGTGATGTGGAGGGACTCAGGACCGAGTCGGCGCAGAGCCGGATCGGCAAGCGCCTTGCGGCCCCAGGCCACGATCCCCGACCGCACCGTGTCGGGCAGGTCCAATGCGATGAACAGCCTGGCCCGTGGGCTCTTCAATCTTTCCTCTGCCACCCACATCACGCTATGACGCAGAGGCGCGCGAGACAACACACGACTGTAAAAAGACCAGGCCGAAGGAGCTACACAGGCATCTCTTCCCCACTCAGCAGGATGCGCAGGAGGTGCATTCCGACGAGCGCCGAGCGCTCGCGAACGTCCTCCCTACCGCCCGGAATCACCGGGTCCCGAGCGATGTTCGTCCCATCCGCCGACCGCGCGTGGAAGCAGACGTAACCGACCGGCTTCTCGTCGCTGCCCCCATCAGGACCGGCGACACCGGTGATCGCGACGGCGATATCGGCCGCAAAGCGCTCGAGTGCTCCGCGCGCCATCGCCTCCGCAACCTCGGGCGAGACCGCGCCATGCGCCTCGATCAGCTCGCGCTCCACCCCCAGCAGTTCGGCCTTCGCCTCATCCGAGTAGGCGACGACACCGCCCGCCAGGTACGTCGAAGCGCCGGGAAGATCCGTAATTCGAGCCGCCAGCATTCCACCGGTGCACGACTCCGCCAGCCCAAGCCGATGGCCGCTGAGCAGCCGCGCCACCTGGGCATCGATCGTCTCGCCGTCGAGGCTGAACAGCTGGCGGCGATGGCGCAAGGCCAACCCGCTTCGCACCGCCTCAGCGGTCGCCGCCGCATCGTCCCGGTAGCGAACGTCGATCTCGATCTCTCCCCGCCGGAGGCATGTCGTGATCTCAACCTCCTCGAGCGCTATCCCCTCCTCTGACAGCTCACGCAGGCTCTTGGCAATCTCGGACTCCGGGATGCCGAACATCCGCAACGTGTAGCCATGCAGGGTCGTCGTCCGCTCGAGCAGTGAGCACATCGCTGGGACCGCAAGGACCGCCGGCCACATCGGCTGCAGCTCGCGCGGTGGCCCCGGCAACACGACCACGAGGCGGTTCTCGGCGGGCACGACAAGACCGGGCGCAGTGCCTACCGGGTCGAGCGGGGTCGCCCCCTCGGGCACCATCGCCTGCTTGCGGTTGGCGACCCTCATCGCCTCCTCGTCGAACCGGAAGCGACGGGAGAACGCACGCAGGATACCGGCGATCTTGCTCTCCATCTCCTCATCTAGGAGCAGAGGCCGATTCGCGAAGCGGGCAACGACCTCCGCGGTAAGGTCGTCGGCGGTGGGACCCAGACCACCGGAGGTGACGATTAAGTCCATCTCCTCCTCGGCCAAGAAGCGAAGGGCGGATTCCAGATCAGCGGGACGATCGCCGACGATCAGAATATGGGCAACGTCGATCCCCAGCTCAGCCAATCGCTCAGAGACCCAGGGGCCATTGCGATCGGCTATGCGACCGGTCAGCACCTCGGTCCCGGTCACCAGGATCCCGGCTCGGATCGTTCCGCCGCTCATGTGCAGGTGGGCCTCGCCGATTCGCTCAGCGGCCGCAGTTCGCCGCCCGCGCCGATTTGGTAGCCGATGGGGCTCGCGGTGGCCGGAATCGCGACGTCTTTGCCGTCCACGCTCAGTGCCACTTCTCCGTTGCCGAGCGAGACTGTGAATCGCCTTGAGCGAAATGGACCCTCTTCGGTCCCGGGTTCCAGGATTTGACCATCGATCAGAGCTTCTCGGTTTGCATCCAGTAGGCAGACCCATACTTCGGCCGTAGCCACGAGGCGCAGGGCAACACTACTTGGCGATGGCCGGCGCTCCTGCGCTTGCGGAGGCTGCCTGGCGTGCTTCTCGCCGCCCCCCGCCACACCTCCCGTCTGACTGTTGCCTTCGAGCAGAAGGCCGAGCGCTATCAGAGCGGCTATCAGGGCAAGAGCAATGGCAATCCCCGGTACACGCCCAGGGCGCAGCCGCGTTGCGGGCCATCGATTGGGCGCGATGCTCGGCTCAGAACCGGCGAAAGGCCGCTCCTCGCTAGCCGGTTCCCTGGACCTGTAGTCATTGGCAAGTCGCTCGCCGTCAAGGCCGAGGAAGGCGGCATAGGTACGAATAAATGCACGGGTATAGGTTCCGCCGGGCAGCGCATCCCAGTCCTCGTTCTCCATCGCCTGCAGGTAACGGGCACGGATCTTGATCGCATTCTCAACCTCGGAGAGATCGAGTTTGCGGCGGCTCCGCGTCTCCCGCAGGGTTGCTCCAATCCCACTGGCCACCGGAACATTGTCGCCGGTAGCGCGCCGATCGGCGCAAAGAGGTGGCTACTCGCCGTCGTTTGCCTCGGTGCCAACCGGCGCCACCGGGACCCCGTCGCCGAGCACCCGAGGAAGGTCCGCCTCGGTGATCAACACCTGTCTCGGCTTCGAGCCCTCGTAGCCGGAGATCACGCCACGCCGCTCCAGCATGTCGATCAGGCGCCCCGCCCTCGTGTAGCCGACGCGGAGACGCCGCTGGATCATCGAGACCGAGGCCGTTTCGGTTTGCACGACTGTGCGCACCGCCTCGTCGAGCAAATCGTCGCTGTCGGGATCGAACTCACCTTCGGTGTCTTGGCCGGGGTCCTGGCGAGCCTCGAGCAGGTCAGCTTCGAATTCGGGCTCTCCCTGCCTGGCCCAATGGCCGGTGATGCGGGCGATCTCCCCCTCGGTCACGAACGCGCCCTGCACTCGCTGCAGCTTCGAGGTTCCGGCTTCACGGAGCAGCATGTCCCCCTGGCCGAGGAGCGCCTCGGCCCCACCCTGGTCGAGAATCACACGGGAGTCGGTCTGGGAGGACACGGCGAAAGCGATTCGTGCCGGGATGTTGACCTTGATCGTGCCGGTGATGATGTCCGTCGACGGACGCTGCGTGGCCAGCACCAGGTGAATGCCGGTGGCGCGTGACTTCTGCGCAAGCCTGATGATCGAGTCCTCGACCTCGGCGGGGGCGACCATCATCAGGTCCGCGAGCTCGTCGATAACGCAGAGGATGTGAGGCAAGGGAGGCTCGCCCGTCTTGGCGCGCGCGCGGTTGAGCTCGGCGAGGTTGCGGCAACGCGCCTCGCCCATGATCCCGTAGCGACTCTCCATCTCGCCGATCAGGTTGGCCAGCACGTTGGCGGCGAGCCGCGGCGAGGTCACGACCGGCGTCAGCAGGTGCGGAACGTTCTCGTAGTGGTTCAGCTCGACTTGCTTTGGATCGACGAGCACGAGGCGAACGTCGTTCGGCGATGCCTGCATCAGGATCGAGGAGAGAATCGCGTTGACGCAACCCGACTTCCCGGAGCCGGTCGTTCCGGCGACGAGAACGTGCGGCATCCTCGCGAGATCGGTCCAGACGGCGTGGCCGTCGATTCCTTTGCCGAGCCAGGCGACGAGCGGTGAAGTGTTCTCTGGGCGCCCCGCGTAGATGTCGCCGAGGCGGACCAGACGGCGGCGAGCGTTGGGAACCTCCACGCCAACCGCCTGTTTGCCGGGGATCGGGGCAAGGATCCGGATCTCCGTCGAGGCCAGGGCGTAGGCGAGATCATTCGCCAGCTCGGTCACTTTCTTGACCTTCGTCCCAGGCGCAAGGCGCAACTCGTAGCGCGACACGTGGGGACCGCTGACGATCCCGATGATCTTGGCTTCGACACCGAAATGGCCCAGCGCCTCCACCAGCTTGCGTCCCACCGCTTCGTGGTCTTTGGGGTCGGGCCCTCGATCGGCGCGACCCTTCTCCAGCACCTTCGCCGGCGGTGGCTTGTAGGAGATCTCCTCCGACATCGTGACTCCGCGCTTGTTGCCCATCGGGGTCAGTGGCGGCGGCTCAGCGACCACCTGTGCAGGCGCCGCCTCGCCTTCGGATAGGGCGGCCTCGAAGTCCTCGGTCACAGGTTCGGGTGCCTCTCCCGTGGGGCTGGGCTCCTCGAAGATGGCGACGGTCGGCTCCATCTGATCCTCGTCGGGATAGGCACTCATCACGTCGGTTGGCCCGGCCTGCGTTGGATAACCGGGCTCCATCGAACTCCGCCGGTCAGCGCGGGTTCTGGCGAGTGTGTCCGCCACGCCCCGGCCACCGAGAAAGATGCGTCGCATGCCATGCCCAACGCCGCGGACGATGGTTGAGATCGACGTGCCACTGACAAGCACTCCGCCGGTGGCCAGCATCAGCACCGTGGCGATCCGTGCCCCCACCGCGCCAACGAGATAGACGAGCGCGGTTTCCAGCCCGTAACCGACCTTTCCACCGTCCCAGCCGTAGAAGAGGACAAACGTGAGATAGACCCCGGCGGCGATCAGAAAGAGGCCGATCAGGTCGCGCCGGTGCTCCTCGAGGCCGAACGAAAGGCGCGACCTGGGTAGTTTGCTCCCCTTCTTTGGTTTGGGGCGCCGGGCACCGGCACGCTTCTTGCGCACGAACATGCGACACGCTTCGACACGCGAGCTCCCGCCCCTCCTCCAAACTTAGGACCTTGAGACGTCCATCGAAAGGAGATCAATGACCATCACAGACGAGCTGATCGCCAACAACGAGCGCCTTGCGGTCTCGTTGCCCGGTAGGGATCTTGATGTATGCCCCAGCCGGAGCCTGGCGGTCGTCGCCTGCATGGACTCGCGACTGGACGTCTTCGCCGCGCTTGGGCTGCATGCCGGGGAGGCGCACGTCCTGCGCAATGCGGGCGGCGTCATCACGGACGATGTGATCCGGTCCCTGGCAATCTCCCAACGGCGGCTCGGGACCCGTGAGGTGATGCTGATCCACCACACCGATTGCGGCATGCAAAAGCTCACGGACGACGGTTTCCGCGCTGAGCTGCAGGAGGCAACCGGCATTGCGCCGGCCTTCGCAATCGAGTCCTTCGAGAATGTCGATGCCGACGTCCGCCAATCGATCCTGCGTGTTCGCCACTCCCCCTTCCTGCCCCATCGTGACCATGTGCGGGGATTCGTCTATGACGTGGACACGGGAAGGCTCCGCGAGGTGGACCCGGATGCGATTGCCTAAATTCGCACTAAAACTGCGTCGGAATATGCCTCCCCGCGGCTAACATCGGTAACGATGCTGGCGATCGATGCCGATTTAGCGGGCGGCCGGGTCCTCGTTGTCGAGGATGATGAGGACATTGCGGATGTCCTGCGCCGCTCGCTGCGCACCGAGGGGTATGAGGTCCGAACGTCAAGCGACGGGGTCGACGCGCTGGATGTCGCCGCCGGCTTCATCCCGGACTTGGTGGTGCTCGACCTGGGCCTGCCTCGGCTGGACGGCGTTGAGGTCTGCAAGCGACTGCGAGCAGACAGCGACGTCCCGATCCTGATGCTCACCGCCCGGGGCGAGGTGGACAGCCGCGTCTCTGGACTCGACAGCGGCGCCGACGACTATCTCGTCAAGCCGTTCCAGCGCCAGGAGCTCCTGGCGCGAATCAGGGCATTGCTGCGTAGGAGGCCGCCCCGCGGCTCCGCTTCGCTCGAAGTCGGAGACCTGACGCTCAACCCCGATACCCGTGAGGTCCACCGCGGCGAGCGCGAGATCGAGCTGACAAATCGTGAGTTCGAGCTGCTCGAGTATCTAATGCGCAACCAGCGCCTTGTCGTCTCGCGAGAGCGCCTGCTCGACGAGGTGTGGGGATATGACCCGATGGCGGCAACGAACACCATCGACGTCTTCATCTCCAACCTTCGCCGCAAGCTCGAGGAGGGCGGCGATGCGCGCTTGCTCCACACCAAACGCGGCGCGGGCTACGTGCTAAAGGGCTAGACGGTGCATCCTCGCAACTGGCCGGTGCGGTGGCGACTGGCGGGTGTCTCAGCGGGACTCACCCTGGCAATCCTGCTCCTGTTTGGGGCGATCATCGGAAACCTGGCGGCCCAGCGGGTTCGCGACGACTTCACCCGCGAGATCAAGGGCGCCGTCTCCACCCTTGCCTCGCAGGTCCGGATCGAAGACACGATCACCAACACCCTGATCGTCCGCGAGCCTCGCCTCACTGACTTCGTCAGCCCCAACGACGCCACCGCGCGGATCTTCAGCTCGAACGGAACGCAACTCGACGCAACCCCCGGAGCCGCCGGCCTCGGGCCGCCGGTTCCGGGTATCCACGACGTCGGCGAGATGCGGGTGGCCACCGTGACTCTGAGGAGCCGCCAAACAGGCCGGATCGCGGGCTACGTCCAGTATGGCCGCGATGAGGAGCATGTCGACTCGACGATCGGACGCCTCTGGCTGATCATCGGGGCGGGCATCCTCGTGGCGACGCTGTTTGCCAGCCTCGCCGGTTTGGCAATCGCACGGCGCGCGATGCGGCCAATCTCCTTACTGACGGCCACTGCGCGGGAGATAGCCGACACCGGCGACCCTTCCCGCCACATGCCCGAGCCCAGAGTCGCCGACGAGGTCGGCGAGCTGGCGAAGACGCTCGAGCAGATGCTGCGTTCGCTGGACGCGGCTCGCGCCGAGCGGGAAACCGCAATGAAGAAGCAGCGAGAGTTCGTCGCCGATGCGTCGCATGAGCTGCGCACTCCCCTGACCAGCATCCTGGCCAACCTGGAGCTGCTGCAGGCGTCTCTCGATGAGTCAGACCACGCCGACGAGCACGCGATGCTCGGCTCCGCACTGAGATCGTCCAATCGGATGAGCCGGCTGGTGTCCGACCTGCTTATCCTGGCGCGCGCCGACGCCGGGCGAACCGGAGCCCGCACGCGATGCGACCTGGCCGAGGCCGCCGCAGACGCTGCCGCCGAGGTTGCCCCAACGATGGGCGACCGTGAGCTGCGTATCGATAACGACCGCTCGCTGTGGATAGAGGGCAGCCCCGATGAGTTGCATCGGATGGTCCTCAACCTGCTCGACAATGCCGTCCGCCACACCCCGAAGGGCTCCACGATCGAGTTGCGATTGCGAGCCGACGGTCCCGACGCCCTGATCGAAGTCGCGGATGACGGGCCGGGCATCGCCCCTGAGCTGCGCACGCATGTGTTCGATCGCTTCGCTCGCGGCGACGGTCCCGCCGATACGGCAGGCGGGGCCGGAACCGGGCTCGGACTCGCCATCGTGCGCGCTGTGGCGAGCTCGCACGGTGGCACGGCTGAAGTCACCGAGTCCGACCAGGGCGGCGCCCTGTTCCGCATCCGGCTGCCGCTGATGCGCTCCGAGATAGAAGTTACGCCGGCTTTAGATCGTCTTTAGCGCCCCGATCTAGGTTCGGCTCGGACGAGACACATGGGTCCGTCGGGTTTCTCCCCAACGCGAACCCGGCGGACCCAATTTCCTGCCTTGCAGGGCACCGGTCCAGACGCCGCGAGGCGGCCGCGAAATTCCGACTCAGGTCACTAGACCTCAACCACGATCGGCAGAATCATCGGTCGCCGAGAGAGCTTCTCGTAGACG
>JBAVGD010000211.1:0-1987 GCA_049684635.1 Solirubrobacterales bacterium
GTGCAGAACCCGCACTGCAGGCCATGATTCCTGCTGAACGCTAGTTGTATTCCGGCGGCCCGGCCAGAGGCTGTGAGACCCTCGATCGTCTCGATCTCGGATCCCTCGCACTGGGCCGCCAGTAGCAGGCAAGATCTGACGGCCCTCCCGTCCAGGAGGACGGTACAGGCACCGCAGACCCCGTGCTCGCACCCGACGTGCGTTCCGGTCAGCCCGAGCTCATGCCGAAGGAAGTCACTCAGGAGCAATCTGGCAGGAACCACCGCCTCCGCGGGCGATCCGTTGACGACGAGCCTCACTGAGACCACCTCGGCGGCTGCCGGGTCGGCGCTCATCTGCTGTTCCCAGGTCGAAGGGCCATCTCGCTGGCGCGAGCGAGGCCGTCGCGGACAAACTGCACGGCGATTCTTCGGCGGTAGCCCCCGCTTCCTCGAATGTCGGCGCGGAAGGCCAGCGCTTCTGCCAGTTCGCCCGCTCGGGCGAATGCCTCGTTGCTGCAGACAGAGCCGAGCAGGTTGCTCTCCAGATCAGTAAGTCGAGTGGGCCGGGAGCTTGCGCCTGACAGGGCGACGGAGCACGAGGTTATCTGTCCCGCAGCGCCGACAGTCAGCACGACCGCCACGGCCACCACAGCAAAATCGCCGGCCCGGTGTGTCACTTCGGCGAAGGACCACCCACTGCCAGGCGAGAGGGCCGGGAAGCGGATGAGCTCCACGAGCTCGTCGGGGCCAAGCGTCGTCTCCCACAGCCCGAGGAAGAAGTCGGAGCCGGCGATCGTCCTGGTCCCTTTCCCAGATCGAGCCACTATCTCGCCATTCAACGCCACAAGCGCCAGCGGGAGCTCCGCGGCAGGGTCGGCGTGAGCGAGGCTCCCGCCGACCGTCCCGCGATTGCGGATCTGGGGATGCCCGATATGGCCGACAGCCGCAGCCAGGAGCGGGCAAGCGCGGGCAACCAACTCGGAGCGCTCCACGTCTCGCTGGCGGGTCAGCGCGCCGATCTCGATCGTGCCGTCAGTGCGCTCGCGGATGAAGTCGAGGGAGCGGACTGGATTGATGTCGATCAGGACTGACGGGCGGGCCAGCCGGAAGTTCAGCAGCGGAATGAGGCTCTGGCCCCCGGCCAGGAGCTTGGACTCGGTCCCGTGCAGGTCGAGGAGCTGTAGAGCCTCCTCGACAGTCGTTGCCCGGGCGTAGGAGAACGCGGCAGGTTTCATTGCGAACCCGCCTGTACCAGGTCAGGGATCTGCGCTGGCGCCATGCCGCGAATGGCACTCGCGATCCGAGCCGGAGTAATCGGCACCCGGTCGAGCGGCGTCCCGATCGCATCCTCCACTGCCGAGAGGACTACAGCGTAAGTCGGCAGGATCCCGCCTTCTCCGGCCCCCTTGACGCCGAGGGGATTGTGCGGGCTTGGTGTCTCGAGGTGATGAATCTCGACTTCAGGGGCCTCGGTGGCCGTGGGCAGCAGGTAATCCATGAAGTTGCCGGTGAGAAGCTGCCCGTTCTCGTCGTAGGCGAGCTCTTCAAGAAGAGTGCCGGCTACGCCCTGGGCGATTCCGCCCAGGACCTGTCCCTCGACGATCTGCTGGTTCAGGACTCGTCCCGCGTCATGCGCGACGACATACCGGAGGAACCGTACCTGTCCGGTGACAGCCTCAACTTCAACTACTGCGACGTGAGTTCCGTTGGACACGTGCCAGGCCGCGGATCGGAACACGTGCTCCGCCTCGGGAAGGAGGCCGAGTTCCCCAGCTGCCATGTGAAGATCACGCCACGGCAGCACATCAGTTCCCGCATCGCCCAGAACGATTCCGTCTGCTGCCGCGAACACAGAACGCGGGTCGATTCCGACGGCGCGGGCAGCCACCTCTTCAAGGATGCTGCGCAAGGCCATGGCGGCAGCGGCGACAGCGTTGCCCACCATGATTGCCGACCGGCTGGCGTAGGTTCCGACAGTGTCGACGATCTCTTCCGCCGCTCCTGTC
>JBAVGD010000212.1:0-10028 GCA_049684635.1 Solirubrobacterales bacterium
CCCCCGTCCCCGCGGTTGTCGTAATCGATGGCGGCCTGCGCGATGCAGGCGGCGATCAACCCGGCCAGCGAAAACGACTCGTCACCGCGCGTCTGCGCGTCGCAAATCCGGACCTCGACGGTTCCGAAGTGGTGATGGGGACGCACGCTCCACCAGAGCTGCGTGGACTCGACGACCGTTCCGGTCTTCTCCAGCAGGCCGACGAACTCGGCGTATCGATCCCAGCTCTCGAACGGGCTGGGAATACCGCACCGGGGGAAGGTGCGGGTGAAGATCTCCGTGCGCACGGTGTGGAGGCCTGTATCGCGGCGATCGAGGAATGGGGAGTTTGCCGAGAGGGCAAGCAGCAGCGGCAGCAGCTCCCGCATCCTGTCGCAGACGGCAATCGCTCGGTCAGCACCACGAACCCCCATATGGACGTGCATGCTCCACGTGTTATTGCGCTGCGCAACCCAGCCCAGGTCGTGGCTGAGCCGCTGGTAATGCGGGGTGTCGATTATTCGCTGGTCGAGGTAGCTCGCCCATGGGTGAGTCCCCATCGCACCCAGGGCAAGACCCATGGCATCGACCAGCTCGAAGAGCCGCACGCGTCGCTCACGCTGCCTTGAAACGGCCTCGCCGAAGCTCGCCGAACGCCCCGAGCGAATCTCGATCTCGGACGCGATCAGCTCGCCGGCCGCCGAATCCGCCAGCAGCGCGTCGGTCTGGCAGGCCGCGTAGACGTCCTCGAAGCGATGCTCCAGCTCGAGCGTTGCCGGATCGACGATTGCGAACTCCTCCTCCAGGCCGATCGTGAAATCGACCGAGGTCTCGAATCTCTCCCGAACGAGGTCGAGGTTCAGCGACAAGGTCAGCGCTCAGGCCAGGTAGAAGTACAACGCGTAGAGGAGATCGACCGCCGGGCTCGAGGTGTGGACCGTCACCTCCGGCGGCACAACGAGCAGTTGCTCGGAGTAGTCGAAGACGATCTTGACCCCGGCCTCCACGAGCCGGTCGGCGACCGCCTGCGCCGCGGACGCCGGGACAGCCAGCACGCCCACGACGACCTCGCGCTCCGTCACGACGTCGTTCAGCTCGTTGATGTCCCGCACGCGCAGGCCGCCGATCTCAGTCCCGACAACCTCCGGGTCGATGTCGAAGACGGCCACAACCTGGAAGCCGTGGTCGGCAAAGATGTCGGAACTGGCAATCGCCTGGCCCAGGTTCCCCGCACCGAACAGCGCAATGTTGTGCTGGCCGGAGGTTCGCAGGATCTTCCGGATCTGCTCGACGAGCGAATCGACGTTGTAGCCGACGCCGCGCTTGCCGAACTTGCCAAATCCCGAAAGGTCGCGGCGGATCTGGGTCGGGTTGATGTGCGTGTAGTTGGAAAGCTCCTGGGAGGAGATCGTCTCCCGACCCATCTTGCGCGCCTGGGTCAGCACCTGGAGGTAGCGCGAAAGCCGCGCTGCCACGCCAAGCGAAAGCCGCTCGCCATCCGCGACCGGCGCGCCCGCCACGTCAACCCCCTCCACCACCTGGTCGGTCATCGTCCCGCCATCATTTTCGCGCCTTGCTCGCGGCAGGAAGAATCAGATATGCACGCTTGCTCGCTCCGCACTCACGCCACAGTATCGAGCCGGGCGCGGAGGCCGGCCTCGTCCACGATCAACTCGGACACGATCTCGCCATCCAGCTCGACGACCGGAATGCGCTCGAGGAGCCGCCGCAACAGCGACTCGTCGCTCTCGATGTCGACCTCGCGCAACTCGAAGCGATACCCGTCGGCGGCCAGGGCCGCTATCCGTTCGATTGCCTCCTCGCAGAGGTGGCACCCCGGCCGCGAATAGACGACGACCTCCCTCATGCGACAGTTGCCTTCCTGCCGCTGGGAAAAGCGTCGTACGAGAGGTAATCGGGATAAGGCAGCCGCGGTGCGAACCTTGCCGCGGAGCCGATCATGGCCGCATTGTCGGTGCAGAGCTCCATCGGGACCAGCTTCAGTCGCAGGCCACGCCGCTCGCAGAGCGCCGCAACCGCTTCGCGCAGCGGCCCGTTGGCCGCGACTCCACCGCCCAGGGCGACGGCCTGCCACTCGCGCCCCCTCAGCGCTCGCTCCAGCTTTGCGGTCAGCTGCCCCACCGCCGCGGCCTGGAAACTCGCCGCCAGGTCCGCGCGGCGGTTCGCGATTTCGTCGGGACCGAGGTCGCGACAGAGGTAGACCAGCGCGGTCTTCAAGCCGCTGAAGCTGAAGTCGAGGCCGGGGCCACGGCTCATCGCCACCGGTAGCTCGAAGGCCTCGGGGTCTCCGTCCGCCGCCAGCCGCTCCAGAGCCGGACCGCCG
Organism: Solirubrobacterales bacterium; assembly: GCA_049684635.1. GTDB lineage: Bacteria > Actinomycetota > Thermoleophilia > Solirubrobacterales > 70-9 > VRUE01. Next base: position 2,324 of record JBAVGD010000212.1, read on the forward strand.
GGATAGCCAAGTCCAAGCAGGCGGGCGACCTTGTCAAATGCCTCCCCGGCGGCGTCATCGAGGGTCTGACCGAGAATTTCATAGCCCTCGTGCTCGCGGACGGCCGCAAGCATCGTGTGGCCGCCGCTTGCCACCAGGCAGACAAATGGGGGGTCGAGCGGCTCCGGCTCGAGGAAGTTGGCGGCGACGTGCCCCTGCAGGTGGTCGACCGGTACCAGCGGCAACTGCCGCGGCGCCGCAATTGCCTTGGCGGTGCTGACGCCAACCAGCAGCGCTCCGATCAAGCCGGGACCAACGGTCACGGCAATCGCGTCGACATCGTCAAGCGACACATTCGCGTCCGCCAGCGCCGCCTCGACCACCGGCACGACCAGCTCCAGATGGTGGCGTGAAGCAACCTCCGGCACGACGCCACCGAAGCGCGCGTGCGCCGCCGCCTGCGAGGAGATCGTGTTCGCAAGGATGCGAGGACCGTCGATCACGGCCGCGCAGGTGTCGTCGCAGGACGTCTCGATCGCCAGGATCAGACCTTCGGTGCGCCCGTTCCGCTCTCGCTCGCTCGCTCTCATGATCGGTGGCTATCTTGCCCGCTCGCCGCCGCTTCCGCCGCGGGCCGGTGCCGGAAGCTCAGTCGAGCCACATGATGAGGGCGTCCTCACCGTTGTCCTGGTAGTACCGCGGGCGCACCCCAGCGGAGCGAAAGCCGAGACCCTCGTACATCGCGATTGCCTCGCGATTGGAGACCCGAACCTCAAGCGTTAAGGGTAGATCCCGGCCGGTCTCGGCAAAGAGCCGCGAGAGCAGCCGCGTTGCGACTCCCATGCGCCGGCGCTCGGGAGCCACCGCCACGTTCATCAGATGCCATACGCGGTCGTAGCGGGAGCAGACCAGGTATCCGAGCAGTTCCTCGCTTCCGGTGGCGGCAAGGCAGATCCCCGAGGGCTTCGACAGCTCGAGCACGAACATCGCCAGCGACCACGGCGACGGAAAGGACCGGCGCTCGATCGAGATCACCGCCGGCAGATCGCTGTAGGTCAGCCTCCGGACCAGCGCCTCGCTTGGCGCCTCATCGGCCTGCTTTGGGAGTGTCTCGCTCACGCCACCGTTCCGCGTCGGGGGGCCTCAGGTAGATGGGGGCGACGGGACCAGCGCCGTCTCGGTCCTTCCGGATTGCCGCGAGCCCACAGATATGACGCGCGGCGATCCGGTGCACGGGGTCGGCGTCATCCGGTACCGCGACGCCCCGATTTACCAGCACCTGGCGAAATCGTACCGCTCCCGATCCGGCGCCCACCGGGCAATCCTCTTTCCCGCCCACCCGCTCGGCAAGCTCGTCCGGGGGGCTCACGAGCGGCCCCCAGAGTCGCTCGCCGCCCGCCGAGTACAGAGCCGCAAAGAGTTCGCCGCGCTTGGCGTCCAGCACCGCGAGCCGGCTCGCGCCAGGCGCGGCGTCCCCGATGGCCCGGCCCAGCGCATCCAGCGTGCAAATGCCGGTCACCGGCAGGCCACAGCTCAGCCCCAGTGCCTGGGCCGTGGACACGCCGATGCGCAGGCCGGTGAAGGAACCCGGCCCGAGTCCGACCGCAATCGAGCCGACCGCTTTCCAACCGCCGCTCGCGGCCACCGCGCGCTCCACCTCCCCGAGCAGGGCGGTGGCATGCAGCGGCCCGCCCTTCTCGGAGAGACCCAGGACCGACTGGAAGAGAACCTCGTCGTCGCGCAGCGCGCAAACGGCGGTGTCGTCGGTGGCGGTGTCAAAGCCGACTAGGACCAGCTCGGTACCGGCCTCAGCCGCGGACCAGGAATTTGAAGAGACCGACGCGCTTGCCCTTGACGAACCAGGTCACCTTGTGCTCCCCGGGGATGTTCGAGGTGACCTTGTTGACATAGAGCGTGCCCTGCAGCGCCTTCTGCTGCGGAGCGCAGAGATTTTTCCCAGTCGGGAATTTGACGCACACCGTGTAGAAGACGTCGCCGTTGTTGCTGCGGAAGAACGCGCCCTTCTTGCCGCCCTTGGGGCAGGCGTGCGCGGGTTTCGCATGCCGGGACAGGCCACAGGCGACGTAGTGCTGGAACGCGGGCGCGCTGGCGGAGGTCGGTGCCGTATTCGCCAGCAGCGCACCCCCAAGCAACACGGTCACCAGCGTCAGTCGCTTCATGGAGCGCCTTTCTCCTTTGGTCAAATTACGAAGCCGATGCTACCTGGCGACCGACCGGAACACCGCTATTTACTGTGCGATGCAGCGACAACCTCGATCATGCGTCTGTCGCCGCCGGCGTGACTGAGGTTGATCTCGAGGGTCTTTGCAGACCGCAGCTTGCGCTCCGCCACGACGGGCCACTCGACGAAGGTCACGGCACCGGCCTCCACATAGTCCTCCAGCAACCCCGGATCCTCATCCTCGAGGTCCTGCAGCCGGTACAGGTCTAGGTGCGAAACGGACAGGCGTCCCTGGTAGCGATGGCCGATGGTGAAGGTTGGCGACGTGACCGGTTCCTTGACCCCGAGCTGCCGGCACGCCCCACGGATCAGCGTCGTCTTCCCCGCTCCGACCTCACCGCTGAGGACCACCACATCGCCTTCCTCGAGCTCTCTGGCAATGGCTGCTCCGACCGCTTCGGTCTCCGCCGCGGATGCGGTGATGGCGCGGCGCCCCACCTCATTCCACCCGGCACCCCCAGGCCCGGCCGGGGTCGTACCTCCTTCCCCTGCCCCGCGGGACGGCTTGCCCACGACCTCCCTACCCGAAGAAGTCGAGCTGGTCGACGGCGGGCTGCCGGGAGCCCGATGCGGCAGGCGATACCTCGAGCTCCGCCTCCTCCAACTCGGGGATCACCGGCACCGGCCCGGCCAGCAGCTCCGGCAGCAGCTCGAAATCCGCTCGCAGCGCTTCGCGCACGGTGGGCGTCCGCAGAGCCGCCGCGGGATGAAACAACGGCAACAGAAAGACAGAACGGCCGCCCAGCTGGTGTACCTGCGGCGTTCCCCGCACGCGCGAGATGCCGGCAGGATTGCCGGTCAGCAGCCGCGTCGAGAAGTTACCCAGGGTGCATACGACCTTCGGCTCGATCAGCCGGACCTGCTCGAAGAGGTAGGGCCGGCAGGCCTCGATCTCGAGTGGTTTGGGGTCACGGTTTCCCGGCGGGCGACTCTTCAGCACATTGGCGATGAAGACGTCATCGCGCGTCATCCCGATCTCGCCCAGCAGCTGGTTCAACAGCTGACCGGCCCTGCCGACGAACGGCAATCCCTGGCGGTCCTCCTCAGCTCCGGGTGCCTCACCGACGAACATCAGGTCCGCGTCGGCATCGCCCGCTCCGAACACCGCCTTCGTCCGGGTCTTATGCAGGGGGCATTTCGTGCACGCCTGCACCTCCTTGTAGAGGTCAACCAGCTGCGCGCGACGATCCCCGACAAGCACGCCTGGCCCAGGCCTCAGCGGGCCCGCCTCCGTTTGGCGTCAGACAGCCGCTCCGCGCGGGCCGCTTCGCGCTCGCTCCGGCGCGATTCGCCTTCCCGCACCCGGGCGCCACGCGGCTGCCGTGGTTGCGGCGCGGGCGCCGAGAAGCAGCGTCTGACGCGGCTCGATTTGCAGCGTGGGCAACGAGCATCCGTCGCCTCAGAGGTGATCAGCTCCTCGAAGCGGCTCCCGCACTCTTCGCACTCGAAGTCATAGAGCGGCACGTGGCGCCAATGCTATGACGACGCGGACCGCCCGCCATCGCAAGATCCCGCATTGTGCGGACGCCGATTAGCGACAAACTCTCCGAACTGCCCTTACCACCCCAACCCTGTGAGACGGCTCGGGAACCTGCCTCCTAACCGCAGGCCTGACGGTGGGCGACACGTAGCGCGTCGACTACGGAAGCGGCTCCCAATCCCAGGACCTCTGGGATGCGAGGCTCTCCTGCTCGAGGTAGCGCCTGAACTTGCCCAGCTCCGCCGGCTCGACCCCGTAGACGTGATCGGCTTCGGGAAACCGGTGGGTCCGAACCTCGCCGGCAAACCGGCGCACCCCGTCCGCCATCGCCTCGTGAACCTCCGCGTAGCGCTTGACGAATTTGGCCGTGCGCCCGGTCGTGATTCCGAGCAGGTCGTGGAATACGAGCACCTGGCCGGCCGTTGCCGGTCCGGCGCCGATTCCGATCGTCGGCACCTCCAATTTCTCGACGATCGCCTCTGTGATGGCCGCGGGAACCGCCTCGAAGACGATCGCGAAGCAGCCAACCGACTGCAGGGCGAGCGCGTCCTCGCAGAGACGGATGGCGCCGTCAGCCGTCTTGCCCTGGGCTTTGTAACCGCCAAGGGCGGTTGCGGTTTGAGGCGTGAGGCCAACGTGACCCATCACAGGGATGCCGGAACGAACGATTGCCCTCGCCCGCTCGACCGAGGTCCCGCCCGCCTCCAGCTTCACGACCTGGCAACCGGTCTCCTTGACCAGCCGCTGCGCGCTGCAAACCGCCAGCTCATTGCTGGCCTCGTAGCTGCCCATCGGCATGTCCCCGACCATCAGCGGCGTGCGCAGGCCACGCCGGACTGCCCGGCCCAGCATCACCATCTCCTCCATCGAAACGGGCTCGGTGCCGGGATAGCCAAGCACGACCATCGCCGCCGAATCGCCGACCAGGACCATGTCCACGCCAGCCTCCTCGGCGACCAGCGCCGAGGGGTAGTCGTAGGCGGTGACCATCACGATCGGTTCGCTGGCCTCCTTCATCTCGGCCAGCCTCGGAAGGGTCATCGGCGCCCGCTCGCTCATCGGAGCAGCACCGTCGGGTCGCTGTCGACGGCGACGATCGAGTTCTCGTCGTCGACATGGACTACAACCGGCGAATAGGACTCCAGATCAGCCTCGTCATAGGCACCGAACGACGCCACGATCACCTTGTGGCCCGGGCGGGTTAGGTGGGCCGCGGCCCCGTTCACCTGGATCGTCCCGGAGCCCGGCTCGCCCTCGATCACGTAGGTGACGAAGCGGGCACCGTTGTCGATGTCCCAGACGTGCACCTGCTCGTTGAGGATCAGGTCCGCGCTGGTCATCAACTCGGGGTCGACGGTGATGCTGCCGACATAGTCGACGTCGCAATCGGTCACCGTCGCGCGATGGATCTTCGACTTCAGCATCTGCCTCTGCATTGAGCCTCCATTGCCGCGGTTCAAGTTCTCAGGGGTGGATCACCACGTTGTCGATCAGCCGCGCCGCGCCAACCCGTGCGGCAACGGCAACCAGGACAGGGCGCCCACCGAGCTCGCTGACCGGTGTCAGGTCCTCGGCGTCGCGCGCCTCCAGATATTCAGGTTCGATTCCCGCTGCTCCAAGCTCCCGCCGACCCGCCTCCATCCCGGAGTCAAGCGAGTCTGCTCTCGCCGTCTGCGCCACAACCTCCAGCGCCCTCCAAAGCGCCGTTGCCCGCTCGCGGTCCGCGGCGCTGAGGTACGCGTTCCGCGAGCTCATCGCAAGGCCGTCGGGCTCCCGGACCGTGGGCAGCACCTCGATCCGAACCCTGAAGTCGAGGTCGCGCACCATGCGCTTGATCACAGCCGCCTGCTGGGCGTCCTTCTGACCGAAGTAGGCAACGTCCGGATCGACGGCGTTGAAGAGCTTGGCGACGACCGTGGTGACGCCGCGGAAGTGCGCAGGCCCGCGCCGCGCCGGGTCTCCGCAGAGAACCTCGGTCAGCCCGTCCACTTCGACGTGCGTTGAGAAGCCATCCGGATAGACCTCCGCGACCGCCGGCGCGTAGACGATGTCAGCGCCGGCCTCCGAGGCAAGCTCCGCGTCGCGATTCTCATCGCGCGGATAGCGCTCCAGATCCTCCCGGGGCCCAAACTGCGCCGGGTTGACGAACAGGCTCATGACCACGACGTCGCATTCGGCGCGCGCGGCGCGCAGCAACGAGAGGTGACCCTCGTGCAGGTAGCCCATCGTCGGAACCAGACCCACGGCCTGCCCGCTGCGGCGCGCCTCCGCGAGCATGGCGCGCAGCTCGTCCTTGGCGCGAGCAAAGGACGCTCCACGCTTGGCGTGGGCAGGATCCATCAGTAGGAGGTTCATAAGAGGTCCATGCCCATGAGGGTCACGGCCGCGGCAAATTATAGGGCCTCAGGAGGAGAGAAACTCAATGTGCTTGATCACACTTGCCGGGGCACCCGCGGCGACCGTGCCGGCGGGAAGGTCCCTGGTCACCACCGAGTTTGCTCCAACCACGCAGCGCTCGCCGATGGTGACGCCGCTGGTCACGACGCAGTTCACGCCGAACCAGCAGTTGGAGCCGATCTTGACCGGCCCGCGACTGGTGAACCCCTGCCAGGTGATCGGCATGCCGGGATCGTCGAAGCGGTGGTCGGCATCGCCGACGAAGCAGCCGTTGGCGAACATGACGTGGTCGCCGATGACGATCTCCCGGTAGGACGCGAGCATCGTGTTGCGATTCAGGAAGCAGCCCCGACCGATCTCGATCCGCGCCTCCGGCGCCAGCGTCAGCCAGCAACCCGGCTCGAGCAGGGTGCCTTCGCCGATTCTCAGGCGTCCCTCGTCGAGCGCCTCCAGCAGCTCCCCCTCCACGGGGTAGCGAACGAAGAAGCCGCCGCGAGCCGCGTGCCGGTTTATTCGCCAGCGCCTTCCCCGGCGGCGATTGCGCTCATACCAGCGGCGCTTCGTCCACCAGGTCCTCCAGCCGGTCTGCTCGCTGCCCATGCTCCCTAGCTTTCCAGAGCGAACGGCAGTACGGTCACCCGAGAACCCGCGGAGGAGGAAGCGATGGGCATGTTCGAGATGAGCCCCGAGCAGGTCACGGAGTGGAGGCAGAAGTACCGCGATCTCGTGGAGCCGCACGTCAACGGCGAAGACGTGCTCTCGGCAGCGGCGTTTCGCCGCGGAGGCGCAACGGCCAGCATGGCCGCCTCGAAGGCGCAGATGGGTGGCATCGTCTACGCGGCCGTCAAGCTCTTCAACAAGAAGCAGGCGGGCGGGCTGCCGGAACGAGTGATGCTGGCCGTGACGCCCCAGAAGCTCTACGCCTTCAAGCTCGGCTTTAAGGGCCGCAACTTCACGATCAAGCAGGAGGCGGCGATCTGGGAGCGGGCCGGGCTGAAGACCGAAACCGACCGTCGGTCGGGAATGACGGCGCTGACCATTGAATCGCCCGCGGAGGGTGAGAAGGCAACCCTGGTTGGAATTGGCGTCAAGGACGATCCGATCAGCCAGGAGCTGATCGGCGTTCTGCAGGGGGCGGCGCCTGCGGAGGTCTGAGGATGGCGATCCACAGGCAGCGCGGTGGACGCTACTGGTACTACTGGGTCATGATCGTCGGAGGAATCATGTTCGTCATCGCCTACCTGGTCACCGACGGCTTCGGGCTGGCGCCGTGAGCAGGCGCCGATGAGTCTCCGCGGCGGCATCGACCTCGGTGGCACGAAGATCCAAGCGGCGATCGTCGACGACGACGGAGTCGTGCGCGGCCAGGCGCGCCACCCGACGCCGACCTCGGGCGGTCCCGCCGACGTCGCCGGCGTGATGGAGAAGGCCCTCGGCGAGGCGGCCTCAGACGCCGAGGTGAAACCGGTGGAGCTGGAGGGCGTGGGGGTCGGCTCGCCGGGTAACGCGAACGGGCAGACCGGCGTCGTGTCCGCTGCTCGCAACCTTCCCGGCTGGGAGGGCAGCTATCCGCTCGCCAAGACGCTGTCGGGGGCGCTTGGCACCGA
>JBAVGD010000213.1:0-4881 GCA_049684635.1 Solirubrobacterales bacterium
AGGCCGGTGCCGCCGCAGGCGGACCGAGAGTCGAAGACGTGAATGCGCTCCCCGCCGGCGCCCGTCTCGACAAGGCGCTCGCGAGCCTGGTTCGCTGCCTCGAAGGTTCCCGAGATCCCGGAAGAGATATGGATCGAAACAACTTCACGGCCGGCCTCGAGCAGCGGCTTGTAGACCGAGACGAAATCGCCAATCGAGGGCTGCGAGGTCGTTGCTCCGCCCTCGGAGGCGCGCAGCCGCTCGTAGAAGTTGGCGTAGTCATCGATCTCAGCCTCCCGTTGCTGCTCTCCGCCGATCGAGATATAGAGGCTGATCACCTCGATCCCGTGGCTCGCGACGACCTCGGCTGGGAGGTATGCAGTTGTGTCGCAGACAACGGTGGTCTGTGGGGCAGGGGTCAAGGCTGCGTAAGTCTGTCAGACAGTCGCTCGCAGGTTTGAACGCGAGGCCGAGGGCGTGAAACCCGCGTTGTCCGAGGCGGATTTGCTCGCGCTGTCCCCGATTCCTTTGGATGCGTTGGAGGGTAGTGGGACAGTTTCAAAATTCGCCCAAGCGGCCCTGATTCCGCGCTAGCTTCGCCTCGTCCCAAGTTCAAAACGGCGGGGCTCGGCTCTCGCCGGAGCGAGTCGTTCAACGGAAACTGCGAAATCGACTAGATCCCCGGGAGTATCCAATTCCGTAGGGTCGCGTGCCGACATCACAAGGAGGATTGGCATGGCCATTGACCAGACGAACCTGGGACAGCAGATCACCGCCCTGATGGAGGAGATTGAAAACGATTCGGATATCCCGTCTGAGAGTGCCATCAACCGCGTCGTCGTCATCGTTGAGGTGGTCGGGCAGGACGGTGATGAGCAGTCCTTCAATCTCCGCGTCAACTCCAGCGCCAGCCCCCACGTATCGATCGGCTTCCTGGAGGTCGCCAAGCAGATTCAGCTCAAAACGATGGGGTTGGCCTAGAAGCTAGCGGGCACCTGGGTCAAGGCTGTTCTGAAACTGACCCGCTACCCGTTGGAGGCGTCGCTACACTTTGTAAAGTGACTGAGTCGGCGAAAGCAGCGATAACCCTCACGGCCAAGGCCGCTGAGAAGGTCGGCGAGCTGCTCGGGAGCCAGGGGGACGCCGAGGGCCAGGCCCTCCGTGTCGCGGTTCGCGGCGGCGGCTGCTCTGGCTTCCAGTACGCGCTCGCCTTCGATCGCCCCAAGGACGACGATCACGTCTTCGAGGTCGACGGGGTGGCGGTCGTCGTCGACAAGACGAGCATGCAGTTCGTCTTCGGCTCCGAGGTCGACTACGTCGAAGGCCTGCAGGGCGCTGGCTTCCAGGTCAACAACCCGAACGTGGTTGCCGCCTGCGGTTGCGGGTCCTCTTTCCAGGTCAAAGACGACGCTGCCGCGTCGGCCGCCGTCTAGTGACCTGACTCAGGTCACTAGCCTGCCTGGGCTCGCCGGCAGTGGTGAGCTATTCGATCTGGAGCGGCGGGGACTGCGTCGGCGACCGGTCTCCGGCGTCGGCTGCCGCTGGGGCAGCTGATCCATCGGCGGGCTGCGCGACTCCTAGCAGCGCGGCAAGCTCGCCCGAGTCGAACATCTCGTCGACGATGTCGGCACCGCCGACCAGCTCTCCTTTGACGTACAGCTGAGGGAAGGTCTCCCAGTCGGAGATCTCGGCGGTCACCGCCCGCAGCGGCTGCAGGACCGGGAGCACATCGATCGCCCCGTACTCGACATCAAGCGCGCCGAGGACCTGCACGACTCGCATAGAGAAGCCGCAGCGCGGCATCTCCGGCGTGCCTTTCATGAAGAGCAGCACCTGGTTGGAGGAGATGAGGTCTTCTACCTGCTGTTTGAGCTCAGTGTCAGCCATGGCCACAGAGTAGCTACCGAACCGTTTCGGTCCTGATCGAGAGGGCGTGGATCGTGCCGTCGTCGAAGCGCTCTTTGACGGCCGCCTTGACGAGGCGGTGCTGCTGGATCCTCGCAAGGCCCTCGAACTGGGGCGCTTTGACCCTGGCCCCAAGGTGCTGGCCGTCGCCGGTTTCGTCGAGCATCTCGACCTCGGCGCCGGGCAGCGCCGCTTCGATCATCGATTGGAGTTCGGCGAGGTCGACCACTGCCTAGCCGGAGACCTTCTCGCCAAGAGCCTCGAGCATCTCCTCGACGCGAACGAACTTCACGCGCGGGCGCCCGTGCGGCTCGCCGCGGCCGACCTCGGCCTGGTCGATCGCCTGCCAGTCTTCGAAGCTGACGAAGCGGATGCCGCGCTCGCGCAGCAGTTCCTCGACGGCGCCGGCCTCGGGGCTCTCCGGTTGCATCAGCTTGCCCTCGTCCGCGTCGGCCAGCAGGTGGTTGACGGTCTCCTGGGCGCATTTCTTGTTTGTGCCGATCACGCCGGAGGGGCCGCGCTTGATCCAGCCGGCCGTGTAGTGACCCACCTTGTGGCCGGCGTCATGCGAGTCGAGCACGCGGCCGCCTTCGTTGAGGATCAGCCCGCGCTTCTCGTCGAAGGGAACGCCCTCGATCGGGATGCCCTTGTAGCCGACCGAGCGCAGGATCAGGCCGCACTCGAGGTCCTCCCGCTCACCGGTGTCCTTGGCCCGCAGCGTCCCGCCTTCCTCGGCAAGCTCATTGCGGCCGATCACGATCTTCCCGACCTTGCCGTCGCCCTGGATCTCAACCGGCGAGGCCAAGAAACGAAGGACGATGCGTTTGCTCTTGCCGGATGGCCGGCGCTGAGCGAACTCGCGCAGGATCTCGACGTTGACGCGGGTCGTCTTGTCGGCCTCGTCCGATTCGAGGTAGGCCTGGCTTGCCGCGTCCAGCTCGACGTCGGCGGGGTCGACGATGACGTCGGCGTCCTCCATCTCGCCCAGCTCTTTGATCTCCGGGTTGGTGAAGGCGGCCTGCACCGGCCCGCGGCGGCCAAGCACGACGATCTCCCGGACCTGGCTGCGATCGAGTGCCTCGATCGCATGGTCTGCGGTATCGGTCTTGCGCAGCTCGGCGTCCGTCAGCGCCAGCATGCGCGCCACGTCCATCGCGACATTGCCGTTGCCGATCACGACGGCTCGCTCGCACGAGAGGTCGAATTCCTGACCGGCGTAATCCGGATGGGCGTTGTACCAGCCGACGAAGGCGGTGGCGGCATGGCTGCCGGGGAGCTCTTCGCCGGGAATGCCGAGCTGGCGGTCTGTTTCGCAGCCCACCGTGAAGACGATCGCGTGGTAGAGCCGCTCGAGGTCGTCGACCTCGATGTCATGGCCGATCTTGACGTTGCCGAAGAAGCGGAACCCCTCGCGAGCCGCGGTCTTCTCGTAGACGCGGATCACCGACTTGATCTTTGGATGGTCCGGGGCGACGCCGCCCCGCACCAGCCCGAAGGGCGTGGGCAACCGGTCGAAGAGATCGACCTGGGCGTGCATGTCCTCCTGCTTGAGGATGTGCTCGGCGGCGTAGAAGCCAGACGGGCCGGCACCGACGATGGCAACGCGCAGGGGGCTCTCAGGGGTTCCGATCTGGGTCATTTCCTCTATCCGTTGGAAGTTGCGGGCGCACGTGTCGGTCGGAGACCGAACGGCAGGGGAAGGATACGGAAGAGCACCGCCTCGCCGACCGCCGGTGCCTCTGTTTGAACGATCTAGCCGACCGCCGGTGCCTCAGCTGAGACCGCGCTGGAAGTGCCATCGAGGGCGTCAACCGCCTTTCGCACGGACATCGCCACGCAGGTGAAGATCGGGGTCTCCCGCTCGGTGTACTCACTCGATTCGGTCGGGCGCAGCTCGTTGACCAGATCCAGGAACTCGCCGGGATCGTCTCCCTCAAACGCGACGACGAACTCCTGGTCGTCGAGGCCGAACGAGTAGGAGGTATTGATTGTGATCTCCGGATGGCGGCGGCCGACTTCGATGTGGCCCTTCATGATCCGTTTGCGCTCCTCCTCGGGCAGCCCGTACCAGCGGCGCTGCTTGACCATCGGGTAGAGGAACAGGTACTTGCGGTCTGAGACGCAGATCTCCGGGCGTGCCTGCTCGTCCGAGTAGGGCGATCGTTTGGTCATCGAGAGGAACGAGTAGGGCGTTTCAGCCCACTGAGCCAGGCCACTCTGTCCGAGCACGACGTGAAAGGTGTGGAGATCGTTGAGGCTGGGGCTCTGACTGAGCAGGACCAGGTCTACGTCGCCGCGCGTTCCTATGGTTGAGTAGGCGCGCAGTGAGCGGTCAAGGGCGAAGTCGTCGCAAGCGGCGAGGAACTCATGCTTGTCGGCCGCACGCAGCTCGGCGTCGCGGCGGCGCCAGGCGGGATCGATCTTGAAGAACGTGAACTTTGCAAACGTGCGGTCGGCCATCGGGGTCACGATAGCGACCGTTGCGCTGTTTGTTGGGTCGAGTCTTGGGTGGGGGATTCCGCTTAACTTTTCCGGTGCAGCGTCAGCGGCCGTCCGAGATTCGAACGCCGAAAAAGTACAAGACGCTTCACCCCCTGCCCGCCCGCCGTTGTCAGCCGAAAAAGCGCAAGACGCTTCACCCCTCGCCCGGACACCCACACCAGCCTCTTCCAGCGTTGAGATCAGCAGGCCGGGGACGATGTTCGCGGGGACCGATTCGGCGCGTTCGACAACAGCTCGCCACCATGAAGCGCACCCCGGTCCGGTGCGAGCGGGTCTGTGAGCGGGTAGGCCTGAGTCGTAGAGGGAGTCGAAGACGCGGTTGCCCTGGGTGATGTCGAGGTAGGTCTGCGCAGCCGGAACGCTCCCCATCCCCGCACTCATCAACCCCACCGACAGACCACCCGCAGCGAGCTGCTTCACGTCGGTCCCCCGGGGCACGAGAGCAACCATCACGTCGGTGGTCGAGTCTTGGGTGGGGGGTGGAGAGTCTTGTAC
>JBAVGD010000214.1:0-3814 GCA_049684635.1 Solirubrobacterales bacterium
AATCCACCCTTCGCTGGAGTCTCAAAGCCAACCGGAAGGACGACAAGGTCATCACCTACGCCGCGCTCAAGACCATCGCGGCCTTCCTCAATACGGAAGGTGGCGATCTCCTTCTCGGGGTGGCCGACGACGCTTCAGTGATCGGAATCGAGCAGGACGGATTCGAGAGCCCTGACAAATACATGCTCCATCTGGCTCAGTGCGTCCGCAACGGCCTCGGCGACCGGACTGGAACCTGCATTGTTGGCGGCTGAGAAAAGGCGCTTAATTCTGGCGATTATCGCGGTTCGCAGCCAGGCTATTTGGGGTTCAAGCAGAATCGTCCGACTCGGAGGATGAGCCGGACGAGATCCACGGTTGGAGGTATGGAGGTTCAGGGTTTGGGTTGTCGCCGCCTGGTGCCGCGGTCCTTCGCCTTGCGAGCGGCCTGTTCCTTGGCTTCCTTGAGGCGGTAGGATTCGCCCTCGATGTGTACGATCTCGGCATGGTGGATGAGGCGATCGACGAGGGTGACTACACAGGTTGCGCTGGAGAAGACTTCGTTCCACTCGGAGAAGGGTTTGTTGGTGGTAATCAGGGTGGGCTTGCGCCCATAGCGTTGGGTGACGACTTCAAAGAGCAAGTCGGCGTGTCGGTTGTCATAGGAAAGGTATCCGAGCTCGTCGACCGCCAAGAGCGCTGGTGCGCAATAACGTCGTAAACGTCGTTGCAGTGAGGAGGTGCCCTCTTGGGCGGCGAGATCGTTGAGCATCTCGCTGGCGGTGAGGAAAAGGGCGGTTGCGCCGCGCACGACGGCCTGGTAGGTGAGGTTTTGAGCCATCATGGACTTGCCGATGCCGTTGGGGCCGACGAGGATGACGTTGGTGGCCTCGTCGAGCCAGGTGAGGGAGAAGAGATCGTCGATCTGCTCGCGATCGATCTTGGTCGGCCAGGCATAGTCAAAGTCCGCCATCGGCTTGAAGCGTCCGATCTTGCTGTTTTGAATGCGGCGTTCGAGGCTGCGTTGGTGGCGTCCTGTTTCTTCGCGGCTGAGCAGCGCTTCGAGCCAAGGTTCTCCCGCCACCGCATCCCAGTCGTTGAGCAGCCCGTAGAGGCCGAGTTTTTTTGCCCTGAGGTACAACAGTTGCGCGGGTGCCGTCATTTGCCTTCCTCCTTGGCCTTGTCGTCGGCGTCGCGTGGCTCGCTGAGAGTGTCGTAGCTGGCGAGGTCATGGGGCTTGACGACGAGGTCACGGACCCGAGGATCGTCGGGAAGAGCCACGGGAAGGCTCGGCAGAGCCCCGCGGTTGCGTTCCTGCCGTTCCAAGATCAAGCGCACGGTGTGCGGATGGGGCGAATCCTTGGCGAGAGCCTCTTTGATGGCCTGCTCGAGCTCGACCGCCCCATAGAGTGCGAGCAGGCGCAGAAGCTCGGTGGTGGCGCTGCCGAGCTTGGCGCCGCGCTCGGCGAGGCGCTGGTGTAGCTGTTGGCTGCTGGGCGCCGCTTGGTGCAGCCGGTCCAGGCCGCGGTGTCTCGTCGCGGCGCGCTTGTGCGTCACCAGAGCGGCAAGGTGGAGCTCATCCTCGATCTGCTCATGATGGCCGTAGCTGCGCGGGTGGGTGGCGACGACTTCGAGGCCTTCAAGCAAGCGCACCTGCCGGGGACTGGCCACCGCGACCAGCGTGCGTCGCACATGGGTGTGGGGCACCGAGTAGTCGTTGCCGTCGAAGCGAGCGTACGGCGTCTTGCCCACCGCGACCGGTTGGCGTTCGTCGGTCGGGTAGTCGGTCGGCGGCAACGCCAGCAGGGTGTTGCGCTCCTGGGCGAACGCCTCACGCACGCTCAGCGTGGTATCGCCCGGGCAGCGACGGTCGGCGGCGACGCCCTCACACCATTGCCGAGCCTGGGCGTTGAGGTCGTCGAGATCCGACCAGCTACGGGCGGCAAAGAAAGAGCTGCGGACGTACTGGATGGCGCGCTCGACGCGCCCTTTCTCGTTGCCCCGGCACACGGCGACCGGACGGGGCTCGAAGCGATGGTGACCGGCAAAGGCGAGCAGGGTCGGGTGAAAGCGGATGGCGTCGCCCCGCCGCTCGAGCACTGCACTCTTGAGGTTGTCATAAAGCAGGACTCGGGCCGACCCTCCCCAAGCGGTAAAGGCCGCCTGGTGACCGCGCAGGAAGTTCTCCAGGCGAGCGTTGAGGAAGAAGCGTAGGAAAATCTGCCGCGACCAGCTCAGCACCATCACGAAGGCCATCAGAGGGCGTTGAGCCGCGCCAATGCGCAGCGTGCCGAAATGCGCCCAATCCACCTGGGCCTGCTCGCCGGATAAGGTCCGCAATCGCAGGTAGGCCTCGGCCACCGGCCGCGGACGGTGCAACGACACCAGATGCCGGAAATGATCGGGACCGCCGCGATAGCCGCGCTGCCGGACCATCTCGTAGAGCCGGCTGGCGCGCAGTCTTGGATACTCCTGCAGGATCTGTTTGAGAAAAGGTACGTACGGGTCGAGCCGCGACGGCCGGCGTACCTGGGAGGCCTCGGCCACCCCCGCCTGCGCCAGCACCCGGCGCACGGTGCCATGGTGCACACCCAACTGACGAGCGATCGTGGCGATCGGCCACTTTTCGGCGTGATAGAAACGTAGGATCTTGGCTTCCTGATCCGGTGAAATCATCGCGGTCTCCTGGTGCAATCCCGCACCGGCCTCCCGCTGCCAGCGCGCGGGACACTTCCAGTTCGGGACGACCCTGGGTCAGTTGCGCGTCGGCGGCGCCGGCAGCGCAACGGTTCTCGCCGGGCAAAGGGCTGGCAGCGGGCACCGCAGAAGTCGCACCGCACCCAGCCGGCCCCCGCTCGCATCCCCTCCCCTGCCTCGTTGCAGCGGACGGTGGGCGGCGACTCGGCGATCGTGGACCGTAGTCTGATCTGCACCTCTGGGGTGGGGGTACCCCTATGCGTCACTTCTTGCGTAGATGGGTGCTCGAGTCCCTTCTTTCTGTGTCGCGCCTGCCGAGACGCGTGGTGGCGACGCCCCTTCGGGGTGGCTTGATAGCGCTGGCTCGCGGCTCGTGACAGCTCCCGACGAGTCTGCCCAGAGCAAATCTTGCCGCAGTACGACTGGCCGCGGTCGCAGTAGGAGCAGATCGCCACCTGGCAGTGGCAGCGAGCGCACAAAAAGAGCCGGTAGTCCTCCCGCATCGACAACCCCCGGCTGCCGGGGGTAGACGGCGTTCAGACTTCCGACCATACTGAGGCCAGGACGCGGCGGCAACGTCGCGTTTCTGAAGTAGAAGGCCCAGGGTGACCGCCAAGTCAATGTATCCCTGGGCCTTCGCCATTTCCGGCAGCGATCTACCCTTGTAGCGCAAAGGGCTGGCCCTGTCCTGCCGGGCACTGGCCGAATCCCCTTCCTGATCCGCCCGCACTCGGACAAGCTCGCAGGCGTCGAGAGAGCCGCTTCAACAGGCTCCAGCGGGGCCTGCCTGTGGAAAACGCCCCCTCTTCCCCCGGACCCCCATCACCCCGGCCGGCGCTCTGACGGAGCATGGAAGGCTGCCGCCCCCACCCTCCACCCGGCACCCTCCCACACCCCTTGGAAAACGCTACGCGTTTTCCACAGCCCACCGGCCACGGCGGCGAGCGGGAGGAGGGGAGGAGGGGCACTCGGAGATTCGCCGACAGCCCTGATGGCTGTTGGCCGCCCTATCCGCCAGAAAGAGGCGGGTTCTCACCGCCGCCAACACTGCATCGACCCGACGATTCAGATCGTGCAGGGGAAGAGCATTTGCCTGGTGAGCTGCCAGAGAAGTCCCGAGCCCGTCTTCCTCAAATGG
>JBAVGD010000215.1:0-1781 GCA_049684635.1 Solirubrobacterales bacterium
GTTCGAAGCCGCCCTCGGCGCCTTCGGAATGGCCATCCGCCTGCGGCGGGCGGCTGGCCCACCAGATGAGCCAGAGCGCACCGAAGACCGGAATCTTCAGCACCACGAGTAGGAAGAAGATCGGCAGGAATCCCTCCACTGGCGGTCAGTCTAGAGGTACCCGACCACAGGCGTCGGAAATTCCTCGACCCGAGCCGAGCCCCGATTCTCGGCCAGCGAAGCCGCCGCTAGGACGCCTCCGGGTCCCCCTGGCGAAGGTTGAGCGCCCAGCTTGCGAGCGCCTCCGTCTGGGCCTCCTCGAGGCCGAGCTGGGATTCGGTTGGGACGAGCAGGGTCGGCTCAGGGCGACGCTCTGCCCACTCATAGCAGCTGTCGTCGAAGCTGTCGTCGATCCAGGCTGTGGCCCTTCCCTTCGCGTAGGCGTCGAGGGGCCCGAGCTTCCAGTGCGCCGTCCCGAAGCGTGCGGCACCGTCGAAGGTGAGATGAGGCAGTTCAGGCAGCCCGAGGAGGCCGGGGAGGTAGAAGTTGGCTTTGTCCTCCCAGCCGGTTGCCCAGACGAGCTCGTAGTGCTCCATCAGGCGCCGCAGGCGATCGCCGGTCGGCAGCGAGATGCAGTGCACCATCCCATCGATCAGCTCGAAGCGCGCCAGCGATCGGTCCGGCGGGTCGTCGAACCCGAAGAGGCTGATCACGCCGTCGACGTCGACGGCAAGAATCGGCTGGCTCATCAAGCCGGGGTACTACCAGCGGTAGTGGGCGAACGCCTTGTTCGCCTGGGCCATCCGGAAAATCTCGTCCTTGCGCTTCCAGGCCCCACCTTGCTGCTGGATCGCGTCGAGGATCTCGCCGGAGAGCCGGTCCGCCATCGAGTACTCGCGGCGGTTGCGTGCGTAGTCGACCAGCCAGCGGACCGCCAATGTACGGGCGCGCCGGGCCGGGACCTCGACCGGGACCTGGTAGGTCGCGCCGCCGACACGCCGTGAGCGAACCTCGAGCACCGGGGTCAGCTCTTTGATTGCGGCCTCCAGGGTCTCGACCGGATCGTCGTTGGAGCGCTCGCCGACGATTGCCAGCGCGTCGTAGACGATCCGCTCGGCGAGCGACTTCTTGCCTTCGCGCATCGTTTTGTTGATGACCTGCTGGACGAGCCGGTTGCGGTAGTGGGCGTCCGGTTCAACCGGCCTGATCTGGGCTGCTGATCGGCGGGGCACCGGAGGATCAGCTCGCCTTGACGCCGTAGCGGGAGCGGGCCTGTCGACGGTCGGCGACGCCGGCGGCGTCGAGCGTGCCGCGGACGACCTTGTAGCGGACGCCCGGCAGATCCTTTACGCGTCCACCCCTAACCAAGACAACCGAGTGCTCCTGGAGGTTGTGGCCCTCGCCGGGGATGTAGGTCGTGACCTCCATCCCGTTGGTGAGCCGCACGCGGGCGATCTTGCGCAGGGCGGAATTCGGCTTCTTCGGGGTTACGGTCGCGACTCGGGTGCAGACACCACGCCGCTGCGGCGCGGCGACCGGCTTCTTCCGCCCCTGACCCGACTTGAGGCCCGGCGTCGACGTCTTCTTCTTAGGGCGCTTGCGACCCTTCCGAATGAGCTGGTTCGTGTTTGGCACGGCCGCGCATGGTAGCGGGCTGCCGCCTTTGGGGCTGCAACGAGAAGGAGCCCGCCCAGGATCAGGCCTGCTGCGGACGCGAGCTCGGCGTAGAAGCCGCCCTCGAGAATCGCGGTCGCCCCTGAGAAGCGGGAGGTCTGTTCGCCGGCGTCGAGCCCTGCCGGCAG
>JBAVGD010000216.1:0-6125 GCA_049684635.1 Solirubrobacterales bacterium
CCCGAGGAGCGGGACGATCCAGCTGTCGAAGGCGCGGCTGAGCAGATCCGTGAAGAGCCACAGCACGAACAGCGCCAGCCGTGGCGAGATCAGCGCGAAGAGGAGGACGAGGCAGCCGATTCGCCAACGCTACCCGCTCGCACGGTCCGGAATCAACCGCTGCCTCTGCACCGCATCGAGAACCGCACCGGTGTGGAAGCGAACGGTCCCCGCCGCTGCGCGCTATCAATCACCCGGTGATCCGGTCTCGCTAACGTCATCGGAGGATGAATCGCCTCGCGAAGCTGGCCTCGATGCTGAATCCGGAGAAGACGCGGATGCCGGCCGCCGAGGATGCCCTTCCCGGTCGCGGCGAGCGGGCATTCGGGATACCCGAGCGCCACGCCGTGCTCGGCACGCCGCTCGAGCCGCCGTTCCCGGAGGGGATCGAGGTCGCTTACCTTGCCCTTGGTTGCTTCTGGGGTGCGGAGCGCCTGTTCTGGGGACTGGACGGCGTCTACACCACCGCCGTTGGGTACATCAACGGCATCACGCCGAATCCAACCTACGAGGAGGTATGCAGCGGGCGGACCGGCCACGCGGAGGCGGTGCTGGTTGCCTTCGACCCGGCCAGGGTTGGCTATGCCGACTTGCTCAGGGTCTTCTTCGAGGAGCACGACCCCACCCAGGGGATGCGCCAGGGCAACGACGTCGGAACGCAGTACCGCTCCGGCATCTACTTCACCAACGACGCCCAGAAGGCGAAGGCGGAAATGGGTCTCAGTGCTTACGACGACGCGCTGCGCGACGCGGGCCATGAACCGGTCACCACCGAGATCGCTCCCGCCGGCCCCTTCTATTACGCCGAGGACTACCACCAGCAGTACCTGCACAAGGTTCCGAACGGCTACTGCGGCCTGGCCGGCACCGGAGTCTCCTGCCGGATCCCGGCCGGCGCCTCCGAGCGACCGGACGCGGGGTAACGCCCGAGCCGGTAGCCCGCATCGGGCCGGTAGCTCGCACGCCCGGCGCGCCGATTAGCATCACGCGCCCGTGACCCCATCTTTTGGCTCCTATATAGGCGGCTGCCTGGCCGTAATCGGCATCGTCGCCGCGGTCGGGCTCGGCGGATACTGGCTGCGGCGCTGGATCGTGCCGGAGTTCTCCGGCGCGCTGGCCCGGCTAGCCGAGGCGACAATCGCGGTGGCCCTGCTGATCGTCTCGCTGGAGGCGCTCGGCACGCTCAGCATGCTGCGCACGGGGTGGGTCGTCGTCGTCTGTATCGGCGTCGGTCTCCTTGCCGCCTTCCTCGGCTGGCGCAGGGCCGGCCCGCACGCTCGGGAAGTTGCGGCCCCTCCTGTCCAGACGGTCGCCCTTCTGATCGCCCTCGGCGTCGCCTCTTTCACCGTGGCGGAGTGGACCTTCCCGTCGCAACTGAGCCTCGACCAGGGGATGTTCGGCGGCGACACGACCTGGTACCACATGCCCTTCGCGGCGCGGATCGCGCAGGAACACTCGATCGTGCACCTGCACTTCACGGATCCGCTGCGGCTTGCGGCGTGGTTTTACCCGCAGAGCTCAGAGCTGATCCATGGCACGGCCATCGTGCTCTTCAAGAGCGACTGGCTCTCCCCGCTGATCAACCTCGTATGGCTGGCGATTGCGCTGCTGGCGGCCTGGTGCGTGGGGCGCCCGTACAAGGTCGGCCCGGCCGCGCTGGTTGCAGCGGCGCTGGTCCTCGACTCCGGGGTGATGATCGAGACCCAACCGGGCGAGGGGCGCAACGACATCATGGGCCTCGCCTTCCTGCTCGCCTTTGCGGCCTTTCTGATCAACGGGCACCAGCGCCGGGCACCGGCCTCGGGAGCCGTGCAGGACATGCCCGAGGAGGATGCGCCGCTGCTCGATCGGGGGCCGCTGGTCATAGCCGGCATCGCCGCCGGTCTTGCGGCCTCGGTAAAGCTCACCTTCCTGATTCCTGTCGTGGCGATCGCCCTTGGCGTCTTCGCGTTCAGCGGCAAGGGACGGCGCCTTACCACGGCCTGGGTGCTCGGGCTCTCGGCGCTGATCACCGGTGGCTATTGGTATGTGCGAGCGGCGATCAAGACGGGTGGCAACCCGATCCCTCAGATTGGCTGGGGCCCGCTGCAGCTGCCGCGGCCCGAACAGATGCCGCTCGACCCGCGGCCCCGTTTCGCCGTCTCGCATTACCTCACCCAGCCGACGATCTACCGCCGCTGGTTCTTTCCGCGCCTCGACGACGCCTTCGGGCCGCTCTGGCCGCTGATCCTGATCATCGCCGTGGCGGCGGCCGTGTTCATCGTGGTCCGTTCGCGCAACCGGATCCTGCGCGTGCTGGCCGCCGCCGCGATCGTGACGGCGGTCGTCTACGTCTTCACCCCGCTGACCGCGGCCGGCCAGGAGGGCTCACCCACCGGCTTCTTCACTAACACCCGCTACCTGGTGCCGGGCTTGGTCCTGGCACTGGCGCTGCTGCCGGTTGCGCGATCGCTTCGTGCGCCCGACAAGCGGGCGTGGCAGACACTGCTCTTCCTCACCGGCGTCTACGCGATCACGGTGTTGACCACGCCGCGCTGGTACCCGAGCTACATCGTCGGGACGATCTTCCTCACCCTGGCCCTGGTCTGGGCGCCGGGAGGACTGGGGCTGCTGCGAGCCCGGGGGCAGGTGACCCGCGGTCTGACGGCGATCATCGCCGGCTCCCTCGTGCTGCTTGCGGTGGTGCTGGGCAGAGCCCAGGAGGTTCAGTACTACGACCATCACTACACCCGTACGACCCTGTTCCTGCAGGACGGCGGACCGCAGGAAGCGTACGCGTTCGCTCGTCGCCTCCACAACAAACGGATCGGCATCGCCGGTTCGGGCGAGATCTTCTTCGGCCAGTACGGCTTCTACGGCGCCAACCTCGATAACTACGTCCAGTACATCGGCGTCCCGGGCCCCGACGGCCGCTATCGCCTGGCAACGAGCTGCGCCCAGTTCCGGCGCCGGATCAATGCCGGCAGCTACGACTACCTGGTGGTCAGCCAGTACACGCAGGACTCCCCCGATGCGCCCTATTGGTATCCGATCTATGCCTGGCTGAAAACCGCTCCCCAGTTGAAGCTGATGGTCGCGGAGCCCAACATCACCCCGGAGCCCGACTACGTCTTCAAGGTGAACGGCAAGCTCGACCCGGCGGGCTGCGGCGGTCTCGGCAAGTAGCCTCCCGCCGACGGGCCGATTTCGTGAGATATAGACCCCATTTCGGCCCATCGGCCGCGGAAAGTCAGGCTGGGAGGGCGTGCCGGCGGATCAGGTCGGCCGAGCGCTCGGGCTGCTCCCACCAGAACATGTGGCCGATGCCATCGAGCAGCTCCAGCCGTGTCGGAATCAGCGCCGCAATTTGCTTGCCGTTGGCGACGTTGAGGAGCCGATCGGAGGTGCCGTGGACGACCAGGGTCGGAGGCGAGATCCGGTCGAGCTGTCCGCTCGTGTCGTGATCGGCGCACGCGCGCATCTGCTGCATGACAACCGGATGCGGGGCGGGGAGCGCCGTCGCCATCTCGCGGAACGCTTCGAAGCGCGTGTCGTCTTCGCGGAAGGCGGGGGAGAGGTTGATCACCCACATCGCTCGGATGACCTGCTCCGGATCGCCGGACGCGTACGCCGCACCAAGCATTTCCAGGTCCTCGCGGTCCATCAATGTCCCCTCGGGACCGCCGCAATACGTAGCGCCGAGCGTCAGCGTGCGGATGCGCTCCGGGTGGGCTAGGGCCAGCTCCTGAGCGACCATGCCGCCCATCGAAATGCCGACCAGATGGACACGCTCGAGCTCCAGTGCATCAAGCAGTCCGACCGTGTCGGCGGCGAGGTCGGCTGTGGTGAACGGCAGCCGCGCTTGGCCGGAACGTCCCATCCCGCGGTTGTCGAAGACGATGCAGTCGAAGTCTTGCTCGAGCGCGGCGAGAAACGGTCCGCCCCAGGTCAGATGCGTCGCGCTCATCCCCTGGACCAGCAGCATCGGCTCGCCCTCGCCGGCCCGCACGTAATGCAGCTCGGTTCCCCCCGCCTCGACGATCGGCATCGGCGAGATCGTACGCGAACTCGCTCGTCAGGCCCGTAATCTAGGCATACCCGCCCCCGTAGCTCAGTGGACAGAGCGACGGCCTTCTAAGCCGTGGGTCGCTGGTTCGAATCCAGCCGGGGGTACTGCTGCTGTTGCTTGCCAACCCTTCCGGCGGTCGAAACGGCGGTGCCGCCTCAGGTCAAACCGGACCAGGGGCTTTGCTCCTTCGATTTACGGGGTTTCTTGGCTGCCGCCTGAATCGAGCGGCGGTTAATGCCCCGGCCGGCTGTGGTAGGGCAAGATGTCCCGCATGGGTGGGGTGGCGATCGTGGTGTTCAGCGACCTGGTCGATTCGACCGCGCTGCTGGCGAGCCTGGGAGACGACCGGATGGAGCTGGTCCGTCGCGCGCATGTCGAGGATGTGACCAACGCGGTCGACGGTGCGGGAGGGCGGGTGGTGAAGACGCTCGGCGACGGTGTGATGGCGAGTTTCGAGAGCGCGCTGGGCGCTCTGCGTGCGGCGGCGGAGATCCAGGCCACAGTCGAGCGCCTGGACGCCGCGCACGGTGGGATTGGCATCGCCGCACGGGTGGGCGTCGCGGCGGGCGAGCCGATTCCCGATGGCGACGACCTGCACGGAATGGCGGTGGTGATAGCCAGCCGGCTGTCCTCTTCCGCCGGGACCGGGGAGGTGCTGGTTCAGGACTTGGTCCAGGCGCTGGTCGCCTCGCGCGACGGCGTGAAGCTCGATCCGGCGTCCGACTTCGAGCTCAAGGGTGTCCCAACGCCGGTGCGTGCTTCGAAATTGCTCTGGCGCGAGCTGGCACGAACAACAAACGACGTGGACCCGGTGCTTGCGGGCCCAGGCCAAGATCCGCGGGAATTCGAAGCTGACTCAACCACGGAGTATCCGAGCGTCGGTGCCCCGGGCGGCATTCGAATCCCGCCGGTGCTAGCGGCGTACGCAGAGGAGCCCCTGATCGGCAGAGATCGCGAGATCGCTGAGCTGCGCGAGGCCACGACTCCCCGTGACGGGCGTCGGGCGGTCTTGGTCTTGGGGGAGCCGGGGATCGGCAAGACGCGTCATGCCGCCGCAACCGCCGCGGAGGCTCACGCCGACGGAGCAGTGATCGTGCTCGCGCGTTGCCCGCCAGAGCCGGTTGTCGCGTTCGAGCCTTGGGTGCGGGCGGTCGGCGAGTTGGCGCTCGCAGGTGACGACGCCTGGCGTGCGATGCTGGCGGATGCAGCCGGCGCCGAGCTTGCGACGCTCGTTCCTGAGTTGAGCGAGCATGCGGCGCTGGGAGATCGCGCCGTCGCCGACGAGGTCGTGGCGGCAGAGGGGGCCCGCTACCGGCTCCTTCGCGGTATCTGCGCGGCACTGGCGTTCGCCGCAGGCGACGCTCCCCTGCATGTAGTTCTCGACGATGCCCACTGGTGCGACCCTGCCTCCGCACAGGCGCTCGGACACCTGCTGGACAGTGCACCGGCGCAACTGGTGCTGGTGGTGACCGCCCGCGATCAGGAGATGGGTCGAAGGCACCCCGTTTCCAAGATCCTTTCCGATCTTCGCCGCACCGATGATCTCAGCGAGCTGCGCTTGGACGGCCTCGATGCATCCGGCCTGGCGGCGCTGGTTGGAGCGAGAGTGGGCAGGGCGATCACTCCGGGGCTTGCGGCGCGCCTGCAGGCGCGCACTTCGGGCAACCCGTTCTTCGCCGGGGAGCTGGCGCGTGATCTCGACGGGCGAGGAGCGCTGAAGGAGGAGGAAGCGCTTGAGGCAGCGCCGGTGCCCGAGGCGGTCACCGATCTCGTCGAGGAGCGTCTGGGCCGGCTGGACGCCGACACGGAGCGCCTGCTGGCCGCGGTCGCGGCGATCGGCCCGGCGGCGCCAGTGAGCCTCGCGGCCAGGGTAGTCGGACTCCGTCCGGACGAAAGCGAGCGTGCGGTGCGGGAAGCCCTGTCGGAGCGGCTCGTCAATGACGTGGCTGCGGCCGAGCCGACGATCGCCTTCCCGCACGCTTTGGTCCGGGAGGCGCTGATCGCCGGCACGGGCGATGCCGACCGCGCGAGGCTGCAT
>JBAVGD010000217.1:0-17529 GCA_049684635.1 Solirubrobacterales bacterium
GAACAGTTCCTGCGGATCTTCAACCTGACCGGGAAACTGAAAACGCCGGCGCAGAAACGCAACTACCTGAACTTCTACGGCAACCTGATGCGCTCCTCCGACGGCTACCTCGTCGACGTACTCGACAAGCTGGAAGAAACCGGCCTCTTCGACAACACGCTGGTGATCCGCACCGCCGACCACGGCGAGATGGGCCTTGCCCACGGCGGCCTGCGGCAGAAGAACTTCAACGTCTACGAGGAGGCGCTGCGGGTGCCGCTCGTCTACTCCAACCCGACGCTCTTCCCGCGGCCGGCGAGCAGCGACGCGCTGGTCTCCCACGTCGACTTCCTGCCGACGCTGGCGAGCCTGGTGGCCACGCCGAAGGGCGCCCGGTCCAACTGGGAGGGAGTCGACTACTCGAAGCTGGTGCTGCACCCCTCCTCCGGGCGCTCCACCCAGGACTACGTCGTCTTCACCTACGACGACTACCAGTCCGGCCAGGCCCACGGCCCCTACCCGAAACCGCCGAACCACATCGTCAGCATTCGCGAAGGGCGCTGGAAGCTGGCCAAGTACTACGACGTCAAGCACCGCAAACAACCGCAGTGGGAGATGTACGACCTGAAGACCGACCCGCTGGAGCAGAAGAACCTCGCCTTCAAGGGCCACAAACGCACCCCGACCCAGGAGAAGCAGCTGCAGCGCCTGAAACGAAAGCTGGCCCGGGTCGAGAAGACCCGTCTGCAGCCCCTCTAACGCCCCTTCGTGGCGTCTTTCACGGGACCATCACGACTCGGCCGAAAGCGTTCCGGCCCTCCAGGTACGCATGGGCCGCCGCCGCTTCGGCGAGCGGAAAGGACTTGTCGATCTCAACCTGAAGCCCCCCACCTGCCACACGCTCGATCAGGTCGGCGATCATCGGGTGAACCCTCGGATACTCGGCAAGCAGCGCCCCGCCGAGGTAGACGCCGCGCAGGGTGTTGTTCTTCCCCCATAGCGATTTCGCCTCGACGTTCGAGCCGCCGCGGCCCGCGACCCCGACGCTGACGAGAGTTCCCCGATATGCCAGCGCCTCGACGCTGTCGACCAGATTCTTGCCGCCGACCGAATCCAGCACGACGTCGACGCCGCGCCCCTCGGTCAGCTCTCGAACCCGGTCGACGAAGTTCTCGCTTGCGTAGTTGATGCCGTGGTCGAGGCCGAACGGCGTCAGGCGCTCGAGTTTCTCGTCGCTCGATGCGGTCGAGATCACCGTGGCGCCCGCCTGCTTCGCCATCTGAATGGCCGCCATTCCCACGCCGCCGGCGCCGGCATGGATGAGCACTGTTTGCCCCTCCTCGAGGTTGGCGGCCGTGAAGAGGCACTCATGCGCCGTGCCGAGCGCGACCGGAATGCACGCGGCCACCGCCGGATCGAGCCCCTCGGGGATGGCCCAGGTCACGGCGGCCGGCACAACCCGCTTCTCGGCATGAGAGCCATCCGCGCCCAGCGCCACCACTTTCTCGCCGACGGTTGGCGCGTCGACGCCGGCACCGACTTCGACGACCGTGCCGGCGCACAGATAACCGACGATGTGCGGTGTCGTCGCCGGCAGCGAGCCGGCGCGGGCGAGGAGATCGCCGCCCTCGATGCTGATCGCCTCCACGTCCACGAGCACGCAGCCGTCGGGGCAGACCGGATCGGCGATGTCCTCGTAGCGGAGCACGTCGGGTGGGCCGTTCTCGTAGATCACCGCCGCCTTCATCGCACGATCCTACGGGCTTGGTGGGGCCGTCATTAGCGCGATCGGAACCGTGAGACCGGCCGAGCGGCGCAACGTGGCGATCCGGCGGCCAGGCTGAACGGCTGGACGGATCTCACTAACGCGATCCCCGAGCGAGGTGACGGTCGCATCCAGGTCGGGAGCGATGAAGGCGAGGCCCCAGAAGAAGGCGGGCCGGTCGCCACCGGCACGCTCGATCGCCTCCTCCGGCTCCTGCACGACCTCGAGGATGACCGCACCGAGGCGAAAGAACGCCTGCCGTGGAGCGCCTGCCGGGGTTGGCTCCCCGCGGATCCTGCGCAGGTCGAGCCCGGCGCCTCGAAGCGCAGCAACCGTGCGATCGAGAGCCGGCGTGATCGCGACCACATGGTCGAGCCTGGTGATGCCGTTGGCATGCACGGGCTGCTCGCTTGGCGGTGGACGATCGGACCGCGCCGTTGGCAGCCCGTCCAACTCGGTGGCAGCGATGTCGCGAAGCGACCAGCCGGTGAGCCCCTTACCCGCGTCGCCCGCCGTCAGGCGGATCCGGACACCCCCGACGACGCACACGTCGCCGGCGAGCTGGAACCCACAAGCCCGCCAGGCATCCGGCCTGTCGGTAACCGTCAGCTCGTCGAGCGTTGGAGCCACAGACATTCAGAAGGCTCGACGGTGCGCGTCAGTAGCTGAAGACGGTGGCATCGCCATCGCCGATCCACTCCCACAGCGGGGTTGCACCCGCCAGTCGAGCATTCTCGATGAGTTCCCTCTCGTCGAGGCCTCACGCCGAGAAGCAGATCGGGCACACGAGCAATGCTCCGCCGCCGCCGCCACCACCAGGAGCGCCACCGTCACACGATCGGCGTCCTCGTGGCCGGTGGCCAGGTTGACCACGACCTTGCCGGGTTGATCTGCCATCTCGTCCTCCTTTGTGTTTCGCTTCCTTATAGCGCTGTCGCTCTGGGCGACCGAGCGCCATCGGGAATCGCCACTTGCGCGCCGTTCGATCTGCGACGCTCCCGGACATGGCGCCAAGTAGCTCGCAGCGCAAGCAACATGCGCTGGAGCTGTTCGAAGGGCTGCCGGCTCGCTACGACGAGCTCAGCGCTGCGCTCAGCTTCTTTCAAGATCCCCGCTGGCGCAGGGCGGCGGTGGAGGCAGTTGCGGCCGAGGTCGACGACCGCGTTCTCGACGTCGCCTGCGGCACCGGCCTGGTCAGCCGAGCGCTCGTCGATCGCTGGGGCTGCCGGGTCGTGGGTCTCGACCAAAGCACCCAGATGCTGGCGCGGGCAAGGGCGAAGCTGACAGACGATCCTCGCCTTGCGGCTCGAATCGATCTGGTCGAGGGGGAAGCCGAGAGCCTGCCGTTCGTCGACCGGGAGTTCGACCACCTCACTTTCACCTACCTGCTGCGCTACGTCGATGACCCCGCGGCGACGTTGCGCGAGCTGACCCGGGTGGTCAAGCCAGGAGGCCGAGTGTCGAGCCTTGAGTTCTGTGTCCCGGGCGGTCTGTGGCTCTGGCCCTGGCGCCTCTACACCCGGGTCGGGCTGCCGGTCCTCGGGCGGCTCGCTTCGCGGAGCTGGTTCGAGGCCGGTCGCTTCCTCGGCCCCAGCATCGAAAACCTCTACCGCGACTATCCCCTGCGCCGACAGGTCGAGCTCTGGGAGGCGGCCGGAATCGGGCGGGTGGCGGTGAGAAGGATGAGCCTCGGCGGCGGCGTCGTGATCTGGGGCACCGTTGGAGCCTGAGCCCAGCCCTCGCCCCGCCTTCTACGCCCTGCGTCCGGGCAGCTGGCGCGACCTCGTGACTGTGCTGCACCCGCCCTACACGCTCTGGCACCTCAGCAACGTGGCGATCGGAGCCGCGGCTTCGCCGCACATCTACGCCGGCCGCCTGGCGGCGACGATCGCGGCCTTCTTCCTCGCAGTCGGAATCGGCGCTCACGCTCTGGACGAGCTCCACGGCCGGCCACTGGGCACCCAGCTCTCGCGACGCACGCTTATCGCCCTGGGCGCCGGCGGTCTTGGCGGAGCGCTCGCGATCGGCGTTGCGGGGACGATTGTCGTCTCCCCCACCCTCGCGCCGCTGGTGATCGCCGGCGGGTTCATCGCTCCCGCCTACAACCTGGAGCTGTTAGGCGGTCGCTTCCACACCGACTTCTGGCTGGCGGCGTCCTGGGGCGGCTTCGCGGCGTTCACCGGCTGGTGGGTGAACTCACTCGGCCTGCATTCCGTCCGCGAAGCCATCGCCGCCAGTGCCGCCGTGCTCGCCTGCTTTGTCCTCACCACCGTCCAACGGCGGCTCTCGACACCGGCCCGGGAGCTGCGACGCCGCACAATCGCGGTCGAGGGCGTGCAGCGCCTCACCGACGGAACGGTTCGCCGGCTCGACCGAGCTGCTCTCACGGCGCCCCTCGACGGTGCCCTGCTGGGCCTTTCGATTGCAGTGCCGCTGCTGGCCGTTGCGGCGGTTGCGCTGCGCCTGTAGATCGCAGGGCGATTTCCCGAGAGGCTTTGCGGCGATCACTCAAGGCTGAGCATGCCGAGCAGAAGCACCACCACCAGCCCGGCGCATCCAATTCCCAGCCCGACGCCGACCAAGTAGACGGACCCCGGTGATTCGACCAGGGGCGCAAAGGAGCGTCGGACAAGAGAGGTTCCGGTCGAAGGTTGACCCGGCCCCGTCTCCATGTCGCCCTCCTCGGCGTCAGAGTTGGGCCCGCCGATCGGCCTGACTCTCCGCTGCGGGATCGTCGTCGCGGGATTGAGTAGGTAGCGATTCACACCAGTCTGGGCCTTCATCTCGCGCCTCCTCTGTCGGTTTCCTACGGGGTTAGCTGACGGGCTCGCGACCGATGCCGCTAGGGCCGGATCACCGGCCCACTCGCCCCAGACTGCCTGGGTCCCCCGTCCCCCCTCGCCATCGGCGAAGGCGGCTCGGATTGAAGCGCTCAAGCTAGCAGCAGGCAGCGACGCTGGGGCGAGCTGAGCTTCGGCCGGCGCTATTCGCTGCGGAAGATTTCAGCGTGACAGTCAAACGAGCCACTGACGCGTGGCCAGTTCGGGTCGTTGGCATCGACCGGTTCGGCCGTGAGCTTCGCCTTGGTGCGATCGTCGCTGAGCACGACTGTGATCTTGTACTCGAATCCTTCGACCAGGCTGATCCGACCGCTCCCGGTCGCGATGACTTCGATCTCTTCCTTGCCCTTGGGCGGATCGACGTAGGTGCCGTCCCCTGTAACCGGCGATCCGACCCCGTGGAACCGCCCCAGGTTGATCCTCAGCTCCGGCAGATTCAGCCTGAAGCTTTCGGGCGCATCGAATTCCTGGTTGATGAACCCGCCCTTGAGCTCGACTCCTTCCGGGCTCAGATCGCAGTGTCCGTTTTGGATTGCGACCGGCTTCTGGCCTTCGACATTCAGGGTCCCCGTCGCCTTCCCGCAGTAGGCAACCACTTCATTGCCTTCGATCAGGACTTCCCAATCGCCGGCGAAGAGTTCGGACGGGCATTCACGCACGTTCACCTTCGAGATGTCGACTGGATAGTCGATCCCCGGCGTGCCCTTATCCGTCGCTTCCGTGCTACCTCCGCCCCCGCACCCAGCCACGAGAAACGCCAGTAAGAGGAAGGGCGCGACAAACCGTACCGGCCAGGACGAGCGGAGCACGACGCCCAGCCTATCGCCGTCGGGTCAGACCACACAAGCTACGTCCAGCGCGCGGCTCTCAATACCGGTAGACGATCTGCGGGAGAAGCACGATCGGGCACTCACGGTCGGCGGCGCCCATCCCCTAAAGCGGCTGCTTCCAGTCCACGAGTCGACAGGGTAAGGCCGGTCTATCCCCAGGGTGGCTAGTCGCCGCCCCGGTTGAGCGCGAGCATCGTCGCATCATCAATCCGCACCCCCGATGGGTTGCAACAAAGGAGATCGAAATGCAGACGTTTGAGTACACACTCCGCCGCCGCCTCGTCGCCAGAGGCGTCGCCATCGCGATCATGACGCTGCTCTCATGTGCAGCCTCGGCGACCGGCGCCCGCGCCGCCGCCGTCTACAAAGTCGTCGGCACCCAGGGCAACGGCCTCAACGTGCGGACGGCACCGCGCCTCGGCGCGGGTCTGCTGAGGAACCTTCCCGAGGGCACGGCGATCACCATCGAATGCCAGACCCGCGGCGACACGGTGGGCAGCTCGACGATGTGGGACAAGATCAGCCAGCCGGTTTCGGGTTACCTCGCCGACTGGTACACGACCACGCCGGTGGTCAACAACCCCAGCCCCGGCCTGCCGGCGTGCGGCTCTCCGCCCCCTCTGCCACCCACGCCGACACCGACACCCACGCCTCCGCCTGCTACGACGCCTGCGCCGATGCCGCACGCGCCGACGGTGACCGAACTGGCGCTCTCCTACAACGGCCAGCGGGTGATCCCTGTCGCCTTCGCAAGGCGCTTCGGCCTCGGCCGCTACTGGAGCGGCTACTGCGAGGCGTTCGTCGGTCTGGTCGCCTACCACGAACACGGGTACTCGACGGCGATGGCCGACTACGTCGCCCACAAGCGCCTCGGCAAGATTCACACGACAGGAATCCCGCCGAGCGGGGCCGTCATCTACTGGAACCCCGCGAACAACAACATCGGCCACGTCGGCATCAGCCTCGGCGCAGGTAAGGAGATCTCGACCTACGGCTTCGCCGGAGACTCCTACCCGATCCAGATCCATCCCTACCGTTACTTCGCCGGCTACCTAGGGTGGGCGATGCCCTAAGCCCCGCGGCGAATCGCAAGCGAAGAAGGGGCACCGTCGATGCGGCGATGCCCCTTCTTTGCCGTCTCGGGGCCGACTAGCGGTGGGCGACGTAACTCTGACCCGAGGAAAGGGTGTGCGTCGCGTTGGTGATTAGGTCGTGGACGCGCACCCTGCCCACCGCGACCTTCACCTCGGAGCTGGTGCAGGTGTCGAGCGTCAGCCAGCGGGTGCCCTCCACGGTGGTGGTGACGTAGTGGCCGTTGGTTCCCCACCTGCCGCCTCGATCGGAGCCCCAGAGATGGCGGGAGCGGGCACCCGAGCGACGGGCGTCCGGCTCGAAGAGCCAGGAGCGGGACGAGCGCGCGCCGCGGCAGCCGCTCAGCGGCTGCGAGAGGAAGAAGCGCGTTTCCCCATGGTGCGCGTGCGTCTGCTGGATGCGGAAGCGGCCGCCGTAGAGTTCGGCGCTCGCCGTCCCGTGCGGCCTGGGGGTGGCGGCCGTGACGAGCACGCGTCCGGCCGTCGCATCGACTTCGCTGCCGATCGGCAAGCTGGCGGCCCCGGTCAGCGGCGCGAACCGGCGACTGCCTCCGGCGCGCACCCTGACGACTCCCCGGAGGACCTTGGCCGTCTCGCTCTTGCCGAGGACCGGCGGCCCTGCGAGGACCGGCGGCCCTGCGGCCTTCAGCGTGGCGACCACCGCGTGGCGGCGGTAGTCGATCCTGACGCTGGGCGCAACGTGGGCGCCGCAGAACTCGAGCGGGATCGTGGCCCCGTCGGGGATCCCCTTGAACGTGCCGCTGAGCCCGCCGCTCGCCTTGATCAGCGGGTACGCGCCGCCCGCTCCGAGCCCCGCGCACTGTCGCCGGCCGGTACGGCTGCTCACACCTCCGAGCGTGAGGCGCGCGCCGTGCAGGTTCACCTTGCCGGCGACGCGCAGCTGTGAGAAATCGATTCCCGGGGTGGTGCCGCTATGGGCGATGTAGAGGGAGAGCCTCGTGCGCGAATCGAGGTTGAGAGAGCCGGCGACGGTCAGCGTTCCCTCCGGAGGCACGCCCTCGCCGACCTGGAGCTGCCCGTCGCTCACCGTGAGCGGTCCGATGGTGGAGCCGGAGCCGAAGGCGGTGAGGCTCGACCCCCTGCCCAGTCCAACGGGGTTGCCGTCGGCCGCATTGAGGGACCCGCCGGTCGCGGACGCCCCGCCGAGCGACAGCCCGCCCTGGCCGCCGATCGAGACGGGACCGACCTCAACGTCGTTGCTCAGGTTGAGAAATCCGGAGGCGCTGAAGTGGATTCCGAGGCTCTCCGATTCGCCGGTGACGGACCCGTCCACACCGAGCTGCTGGCCATGGCTGCCGCCGGCGATCGACCATGTCTGGGGGGCGCTGAGGGTGAGCGGCAATTCGAGCTGGGGAACGAGGACTATTGGCGGATCACTCGCGGACGGGGAGGCAGTCAGTCCTCCTTCGCCCAGCGTGATCGGATTTCCGGAGAGCAGGTAATTGACGCCGTCGTCGATCGAGATGGCATTGACGACCAGGCCGCCAATGTCGTTCTTGCCCAGGTAGCAGGCGACGAACACAGAGGGCCGTGAGGCGCAGGGTGGTTCCGGGAGGACCGGGAAGGTGAGTCTGCCAACGCTTCCCGCGGGCGCCGTGCCCCCCCAGTTGGCCGGGTTCGACCAGTTGTCTTCTTCGGGGTTCACGGCCGCGGTCCCCGTCCAGGTGAAGTCCGCGGCGAGCGCCCCGTCCGTTGTCTGCATCAGCGTGAGAGCGACCACGAGGATCGCGAGCAATGCGGGGGTCCGGCTCACCCGAGTCGGCTCCGAGCGTCGATCTGCGAAGTCCTCCCCTTCACCCGTAACGAGAACCGTACCCGGTGGGAGCGGTCGAACTACGCTTTGGCACCTATGCAACGGGAAAGGCCGCGCTGGCGGGTCTTCGGTTTGCTTGTCGTTGGCTTGGTCGCGGCGGCAATCGCGCTCATCGCTCGAGACGCGGGTTGGCTCGGATGGGTAGAGCGCGACAGCGTCGACGCCAGGTTCTCGCTGCGCGGCGGACAGGGGCCACCGCCGAGCCTAGTCGTGGTGGGAATCGACAACGAAAGCCTCGCGCGGCTTCCGCGCTACCCGTTCTCGCGGCGGCTCGACGCCCGCGTGCTGGAGAACCTCCACCGGGCGGGCGCGCGTCTGATCGTCTTCGACCTCTCCTTCGATCGGCCGACGCGGCGCGGCGCCGACAGCGCTCTGTACGAAGCGGCGCGGCGCGGCGCCCCGGTCCTCTTCGCGACCTCGCTGATCTCGCCGCATGGAGCCACCGAGGTCCTCGGCGGCAATGCCAACCTGACCGCTATCGGCGATCAGGCAGCCGCTGCTGACCTCGTGCCCGACCCGGACGGCGTCCTGCGCCACACCATCGATCGAGTGAATGGACTGCCGAGCATCGCCGCTGCCGCCTCGCGCAGGCTCGGCCGCACGGGACAGGAGGGACTGCTCAGCGGGGGCTGGATCGACTACAGGGGACCGCCGGGAACCGTGCGCGAGATCCCCTTCGTCCGGGTCATGGAAAACGACTTCCGGCCCGACCTGGTGCGTGGCAAGGTGGTCGTCATCGGAGCGACGGCGCCGGTCCTCCAGGACCTGCACCAGACTTCGGTCGGCGGCCCGATGCCGGGCGCGGAAGTCCAGGCTGCGGCGATCTCCACCACGCTCGACAGCTTTCCGCTGCGGGATCCGGCGACGACGATCGAGCTCCTCCTGATTGTCGGCGTGGCGCTGCTTGTGCCGATCGCCGGCATCTGGCTGGAGAGCACGGGAATGGTCCTGGTCGGGCTCGGCGGCCTCGTCCTCTGGTCGGCGGCCGCCCAGATCGCCTTCGACTCAGGCGTGGTGCTCGATTACGCCGACCCGCTCGCAGCGCTGATGCTCGGCGCGCTCGGCGCCGTGAGCCTCGGGCTCTGGGACGACGGTCGCGAACGGCGGCGCCTGCGCCTGCTCTTCGCCGCCGGGAACAGCACCGTGGTCGAGCAGGTGCTGCACGCCGAGGGCGAGCACGCGCTCCAGCCGACGAAGATCATCGCCGGTTACCGGCTCGAGGAGGTGATTGGCCGCGGCGGCATGGGGGTCGTTTACCGGGCTACCCAGGAAGCGCTGCAGCGACCGGTCGCGGTCAAGCTGATCGCGAGCGAGCGAGCCAGCGACCCGGTGTTCCGCGAGCGCTTCAAGTCCGAGTCGCGAATCGCGGCGTCAATCGACCACGCGAGCGTGATCCCGGTCTATGAGGCAGGCGAGGACGATGAGCTCCTCTTCATCGCGATGCGCCTCGTCAATGGCGGCGACCTGGCGCAGGTGCTGGCGCACCTCGGCGCGCTCGAGCCGGCACGGGTGGCGCGCATCGCCTTCCAAGTCGGCGGAGCGCTGGACGTAGCGCACGCACACGGCCTGGTTCATCGCGACATCAAGCCCGCCAACGTGCTGCTGACGCTCGAGGAGCCCGAGCACGCCTACCTGACCGACTTCGGGGTGGCCAAGGCGATGGGCTCCGCGCCCGTCACGGCCGCCGGCGAATGGGTCGGCACACTCGACTACATGGCCCCCGAGCAGATCCGCGGCGAGACAGTCGACGCCCGCGCCGACATCTACGCGCTGGCCGCCGTGCTCTATCAATGCGTCGCCGGTCAGGTCCCGTTCCCTCGCGCCGACGAGCCGGCGAAGCTCTGGGCGCACCTCAACTCCCCGCCGCCGCTGCCGAGCCAGGCGGGCTGTGGCCTTCCGGCCCAGCTCGACGAGGTGATCGCGAAGGGCATGGCAAAGGACCCACGGGCCCGCTTTCCGAGCGCCGGAGAGCTCGCCCGGGCCTTCGCCGAAGCCGTCGGCATTCCCGTCGAGGCACCTCCCCCGCCCCCCCAGTTAGGGCCTGACGAGCCGCTCAGGCCAGATCCCGCTGGGAGATCAGACCGAACTGCATCGCCGACTCGGCCAGCCTGACCCGCTTCTGGTTCTGAGGCAGGTCGCCGAGCTCGAAGCGGCTGAAGAGGGTGCGCAGGTGCATCTTGACCGCGGCGACGCTGAGGAAGAGCTCGTCGGCGATCTCCTGGTTGGTGGCGGGAGAGGCGAAGCTGGCGCCGTCCCGATACGGGCGGCAGAGGGCAATCAGGACCTTGCGTTGGGTCGCGGTGAGCTCCGGCAGAGCGGCAAGCGCTCCGGCGCTGACCGTCGCGCTCGCCGCAGCGCCCTGTGCCGAGGTGTAAGCAAGAACGGTGCGACCGACGCGGATGCGGTCCTCGTGGCGAAGGCGCTGGCGACCGCTGATGCGCTCGCCGTTCAGATAGGTGCCGTTGGTTGAAAGCCCATCGTCGAGGATCGTCCACTCGCCGCCGAGACGCTCAAGCTCGGCGTGCAGGCCCGACACCTCGGCGTCCCAGGGAATCGAGAGATCCGCCTCGGACCGACGGCCGATCATCATCTTCCCGGCGTCGCCGTCGAGCATCGAGATCAGTAGCTCCCTCTCCTCCCCACGAAAGACGAGAAACGGCTTGCCGGCGCGCGCAGCGACAAGAAGCTCCTTCAGCTCCCCTGGCGACAGGGAGTGCGGAGCGATCGGATCGCCCCTCTCAGGCAGTCTCGACATCGGCAGGGCATCAGCCTACGGCCTACCGCTGGTGTCGTGCTTGAAACGCTCCCAAGCGTTCGAATGCAATAAAAAGCCCCGCAACGCGTGGCTTTCGAATCAAGACTTCTGGATATTGCCGAACCATGCCGACCACCCGATAATCGCTGTCGAGAGAACGCCCGCGCGGGCCGCTACCGGCGTTTCTCGATGACCATCGGCCGCTTTGCCGTCCGCGCGGAAGCGCGTCATGAATCGATGATCGTGATCGGCTACAAGACATGGATCGTCCGGCACGTTGGCATCGTGTTTTGCCGTTTGACGGAGACCTCCTCAAACCTGGTCCCGCTCACTTGGCGCAATCTGCCAAAGTGGCCGTCGGATCTTGTCTTCAAGACAAACACCCTCTGTCATTAAAGACTGACGACGAAAACGGGTCGATCAATGCCTCGACTCCCGGCGGGCTGCTCGACGAGCGCCGTCCCATCGTCTTGCGCTCGGCGGCGCGTGGCAAGCGTTGGGTCGGCCAGGTTCGACGAGAACCTTCTACGCCGTGGCGAGAACGACCTCGCAGCCGCCCAGGGCAAACGAGCCTGCATCGAGCGCTCGCTTCTTCGGTAGCTGGGCCTTTTTTTTCTCCGGGCGGATGTCGATCATCAGCTCGATGTCCAGGCCGCTGGCGACCCTGATTAGGCGCTCCAGGCTGGGCGTGTGCTCGCCGATCTCCATGCGGGCGACATCGGACTGATGGGCTCCGAGTCGCTCCGCGAGCTGTCGCTGGGAGAGACCGTGCTCGGCGCGGTAGTGGGCAACCTCGACGGCAAGCCACCGGGCCAGCGCAGTCCGCTCCCACTCCGCGCGGAACTCGGGGTCGAGCAGCTCCTCCGCGAGAACGTCGTCGTTCGATATGAGTTGATCAGCCATTGTGGACCCTCGAAATCCTTGATAACAAGCTTGTAATCGCCATCCAGGCTACTCCTCCTCCTTGACTTTTTCCAGTCGCTTGAGTCTCTGCTTCGCCAGGCGCACGGCCTTGGCATAGCCCGCCTTGTCGATTTCCGCCTCGGGGCCGATGGCGAGGATCGCAAACAACGTCTCCTCAGCTCGGCGATAAAGCGGGCGCCACCGGCTCCTGCCGCGCCGGGGTCGTAGCTCTCGCAAGCCCAGACCCTCCTCTCCCTTGACGCCGCTCTGATGAGGGCTTCGCAGAACCGGACCATCGACTTCCAGCTTCTCGATGACATGCGCGATCGCCACGCGCTCAGCGACATCCCCGATCGCGTTCTTCTCGTCGAGCGCCTTCGGATGCCAAGCGACTTCCCAACGTGCCGGGGTTCCATGAGCGACGATCTTCCGCCCACCCTTGGGTCGCGACCTCTTCCGTCCTTTGGTCATCCCCGCATCCGATCATGGGCATCGGTCGGAAGCTTTTGTCGGCACGAGAAAAACGGGGCCGAATAACCGAAATCGCCGCCAATCCCCGCGCATCGGCGCAATCTCAGGCACTAATCGACCAGAAGCCCCTTGGATTTCACGGCATTCTTAGCCCGGTTGGAACGAAATTCGGCCTATTCCGCCTGGCCAAACCTGCCTATTTGCAGGTATTTCGCTGAGAGGTGGACGACCGGACTCGAACCGGCGACATCCTGGACCACAACCAGGGGCTCTACCAACTGAGCTACGTCCACCGCGCAGCTTCAATCTAGCGTGCCATCTGGGCGGGCGCGGTACCGTTCGGGGCATGGCAAAGAGGTCGCGTTGTCGATGCCATCACTCTGCGGTTCGGCCAAGCGTCGCGGTTGGACCGCAGGCGCGAGGGCCGGTTGCGATCGCGGCGCTGGCGGTCGGTGCGGCGGCGATTGGGGGGTTCGCGATTGGGCGGCTCAGCGTCGGGCGCTTGGCGATCAAGCGCGCTGCGATTGGAAAGCTCTCGGTTGAGGAGCTGGAGGTGGGCCGGCTGCGCGTCCGAGAGGGACCGCCTTCGACGTGAGGCTCTTGGCGCCGTGCCGGGAGTTGGCGGCCCGCATTGGTAGTCAACTGCCGGCGCGTGGCCTCGCGTTTGTGGTCTGTGTTGGGCTCTTCGCTCTCGGCGTAGCGCTTCTCGGGGCCGGTGCCACCGTCGCTCTGGGTCCGTATCCAGATCTGGGGAGCTGTTCGGTCTTCCCCAGCCCCTCCCCTTCGCTGTCGCCAACGGCACCCGGGCTCCCCAACGAGGCGGCATGGAACCAGGACATCTCCAAGGCGCCGGTCGCGTCCAACTCGGCGGCGATCATCGCCTACATCGACAGCCACGGCGGCGACCATCTCCATCCCGACTTCGGCTCGCCGCGGGCCTACGGATTCCCCTATGCCGTCGTCGGAGCCGGTCAGCGCAAGCTGCCGATCCATTACACGGCCTACGGCGACGAGAGCGATCCAGGCCCGTTCCCGATCCCGCCCAACGCGCCGGTCGAGGGCGGCCAGCACAGCAACGGCGACCGTCACGTGCTGGTCGTCGACCGCGCCAGCTGCACCCTGTATGAGTTGGGACGCGCCTTCTTCAAGGCCAAGCCTCACCCCCACTGGAACGCCGATGTCGGCGTCAGCTGGAACCTTCGCTCCACCGCGCTGCGCCCGGACTCCTGGACCTCGGCGGATGCCGCCGGGCTACCGATCTTGCCGGGGCTGATCCGCTACGAGGAGGTCGCGGCCGGACAGGTCAACCACGCGATTCGCGTCACCTTCGACAGCACCCGTAACGCCTGGGTACATCCGGGCTCCCACTGTGCCGGGGACACGTCCAACCCGGCGGCACCGCCGATGGGGCTACGCCTGCGGCTGAGGGCGAGCTACGGCCTGGAACGCTTCAGCGGCGCCGCCAAGGTCATCGCCACGGCGCTGAAGCGCTACGGCCTGATCGTTGCCGACAACGGTTCAAACTGGTTCTTCGGGGGTACGAGCGACAAGCGCTGGAACGACGAAGACCTGGACCAACTGAAGCAGATCCCCGGGCAGGCGTTCGAGGTCGTGAGGAGCGCCGCCGCTGTGCACAAGTGCTAAACGACACTTGAAGGAGACTTAAGGGAACTTTGGGATGCGCTTAGGAAGGTGGCTCGAAACTGCCGCGATGGACGATCTGCATCGTCTCGAAGCGAAGGGCTTGGCGCGCGCCAAGATCCGCTCCCAGCGTCGCCGGGTCTCGATGATCCGGCGCCACACTGTCCGTGGCTCCATCGCGCTGTTCGTGATCCTCTGGGGAGTCATCTTCGCCCAGCTGGCGACGGGCAACGATCCCGCGCTCAGTGCCAACCGAAACCGCCGCCAGGCCGCCGCGGCCCACAAGAAGGCGAATCGCAGCCCGGAAGCCGTGGTACCGACTCCGGCTCCCCTCCCCACCGAAGAACCTCCCTTCGAATCCGAACCGGTGGAAGAAGTCGAACCGGAACCGGAATTCGAAGAAGAACCGGCCGAACTGGAATTCGAATCGGAACCGGTTGAAGAAGCAGCCCCAGAACCAGTCGAACCGATCATCACCTCGTCCTCCTGATGTCAGCCGGACCGCATCTCTTCTGGATAACCAGTCGCGCAGCCGGAACCGTGGCGCTGATCCTCTCCAGTTGCTCGGTGGGTGCAGGACTGCTGATTCGCCGCCGCAGCGAGCGCAAAGGCCTGGGAACGGACGCCAGAGTCCTGCACGAGGCGCTGTCGCTCGCGACCCTCTTTGCGATCGCGGTTCACGGAGTCACGCTGCTCGGCGACAGCTACCTCCACCCCACCCTCTTCGATATCTCGATCCCCTTCACCAGCGGCTACCGGCCCTTCTGGACGGGACTCGGCATCGTCGGTGGCTGGGGGCTGGCGGCACTTGGCCTCTCCTACTACGCCCGGACCACGATCGGGCAGGCACGCTGGCGCACGCTGCATCGCTTTACGGCGCTCTTCTGGGTGCTCGGCATCGCTCACTCCTTTGGAGCCGGAACCGATGCGGGGCAGCTGTGGCTTCTGCTTGCCGTCGCCGTGCCAACAGTCCCGGCGCTGATCCTCCTGGTGGGACGGCTCAGCAGCTCGGCCAGAGAAGCCCCCGAGCGCTCACCGGAATCGCGACCGCTGGCGGCCAGCGCGCGGCGTAGGGAGGTCATCCTCAGCGGCCGGGAGAGCTGAGCGCGATGTGGTGGAACTCCACCTGAAGGCGAGACTTCAGCTCCCCCACGGCGCCGGCGGCAGCTTCATCCTCCCCCGGACCACCGGTGACGAGGACCACAGTGTTTGCCGGGAAGCTCTGTAGCTGGTCCTCGATCGCCTGCACGACGTCCTCGTCGCCAACCCGTGCCTCCGCGGCGATGCCGGCCTTGGCAAGTGCTGCGACCGTCGCCACCAGCTTCTGCTGAGCGGCTTCGCGGGCGCTCTCGACATCGGAGGTCCAGCGGTCGAGGAAGCCGATCCGAGCCGGGGCGAGGGCCAGCACGTCAAGCTCCTCGTCAGGGCCGTCCAGCTCAGCCGCTCGAGCGATCGCATGCACGGTGGCCGGCTCCTCCACGGGGCAGGTGACGACCACCAGCACGTGGCGGCGGCCGTCATCGGCCGGCGGAGGAACGATCGGCTCGTCCGGGCGCTGGTGGGCCGCGACAACCAGCAGCGCGACAGCCGCCAACGCCCCTACAGCAACGCCGACTCCGGGTCCCCCGATCGCGAACCCGGCGACGACCGGGACGGCAATAGCGGCAACGATCAGCGGCAGCTTCCAGGGCGCCATCGCCCTAAGGGTGCCATGCGAGGCCGGCTACACGCGTGTCGTACCGGTGTCGAGACCCCCGCCTTGAGTTCCCTTCGCCGGCGTATCTCTCTGCCGTATCGGCTCCGCCGCGATCAGGATCATCGCTTGCTGGGACGAACGATTCGGATTCTCTTAATCTTGTGAAGCTTGGCCGGCCAACGCGGCAGTCCCTCAAACCGGTAGGGCGACTCTGGCGTGACCACGATCGGACCGATTCGATCGGCTAATTCTTGGAGCTTGGCGGCTTCCAAGGTCAGGTTCAGATCGCCGAACCAGATCTGGCGAGCTTTACGACGACCAAGCGGTCCGAGTCTCCTTCCGCTGAAGATGCAGGCATTGAAGTAGATCTCATCCTCCGGATGCTCTGTGTAATAGGCGGACTTCGACATGGAGAGGAGTCGCCCGTGCGCGCCGAGAATCTCCACCGCGACCTCCTCTATCCGGATTACGACGCCACCCGATCCCCGCGATTCCTGTCCAACCCGTAACCGATGGGTGTATGCCGAGGGGGGAAGATCGCCCTCTTCCAGATTGATAACGATGTGCTCGTCGTCCTCGTGCTCCGTCATTCCTGACTCCTCTTTACTGGAACTAGAACTGTTGCAGAGCCGGCACGGTCCGCCAAGGGGCCGGTCCGATCAACCCCGGGTACCGCCGCCGCTGCCGTCCGGCGACCAGCCGGGCTCGCGGAAGACGTAGCGAAGCCTGTCTCCCCAGCTGCTCGCCCTGCGCACGTCGCGGACGAGGTCGACGAACTCGTGGAAGGCGACGTGGGTCGGCCGGAAGGTGCGGATGTTCTTGGTGAGGCCGTAGCGAGGCCGCTCGGTCTCACCCTGGAAGCTGCCAAAGAGGCGGTCCCAGATGATCAGGATGCCGCCGTAATTGCGGTCGAGATAGACGTCGTTGGCGCCGTGGTGGACGCGATGGTGCGAGGGCGTATTGAAGAAGTACTCGATCGGCGCCGGCAGGCGTCCGATCCGCTCGGTGTGGAT
This sequence comes from Solirubrobacterales bacterium, assembly GCA_049684635.1. Taxonomy (GTDB): domain Bacteria; phylum Actinomycetota; class Thermoleophilia; order Solirubrobacterales; family 70-9; genus VRUE01. The sequence continues at coordinate 16,819 of JBAVGD010000217.1, forward strand.
CCAGAACTGGTACATCAGGCTGATCGCCTGCTGGGTGAGGATCATCCAGGGAGCGAAGCCGAGCAGCGCCAGCGGCGCCCAGAACGGCAGCGCGGTCATCGGCGTCCAGGTCTGGCGCAGCGCCGTCGAGAGGTTGTAGTGCTGGGAGGAGTGATGGACGACGTGGCTCGCCCAGAAGACGCGCACCTCGTGATGGATGCGGTGGAACCAGTAGTAGGCGAGGTCGTCGGCGAGGAAGAGCAGGACGTAGGTCCACCACTTGTCGGCCGGCATCCGCAGCGGGCTCAGCTCGTAGAGCCCGGCGTAGACGACGACCACGCCCACTTTCCAAACCGTATTGATGACGACGTTGCCACCACCCATGGCGAGACTGGTGCGGGTGTCCCGCGCCTCGTATCCGACCAGCTCCTCGTCGCGCGCGTACTTGAACGAGAGCAGCTCGACGACGAGCAGCAACACGAAGGCCGGGATCGCGTAGATGATCAGGTCGACCACGCCAGCAGCACAGGGTCAGGGGGCGAGGCGCTCCAGCACGGTGCCGTCGGCCGCCACGGCGAGGACCGTGGGCACAACCGCGATTCCATACTTGTGAGCGAGATCGGTGCGCTCGCGCACGTCGATGGTGACGAGCGGATCGGGGCGGTCGGCGAGTCGCCGCTCCCACTCCTGGCACTCGGAGCAGAGCGGATGGGTGAACTCGACGAAGGTGCG
>JBAVGD010000218.1:0-2839 GCA_049684635.1 Solirubrobacterales bacterium
AACCAGTTCCCAGGGGCGCTAACGGAGATGCACAAAGCGTCGCTCTTCTATCTCGGGGTGATCCTGCTCGTGATCGGGCTGGTCTCGAACCTCGTCGCCCAATGGATCGGCAAGCGCTTCGGCCACCGGGGAGCAGTGGCGCGTTGAGCGACGACATCGTCTTCGACCCAACGACTCCGCTGACCCCAGGCGGCAACCTGCGCCGGCGCCAGCTCGTCAGCCGCCTCGCCGAGTACGGCGCTACGGCGGCAGCCGTTCTCGCCGTCGCGGTGCTGGTCATCGTCATCTACACGGTCATGGCCCGCGGGGCCAGCGCGATCAGCTTCGACTTCCTAGTCGAAGCGGCACCCGGCGGGGTCGGGCCGGAGCTCGTCGGCACAGCGATCATCGTCGCCATTGCAACCGCGATCGCGATGCCGTTGGGGGTGCTGATCGCCGTCTTCGTCACCGAGCTCGGCGGTAACCGAGGCATCCAAGCGATCCGTCTGACCCTCGACCTGATGAACGGCCTTCCCTCCATCATCATCGGGCTCTTCATCTTCGAGCTGCTCGTCAACCACCACAAGCAGTCCGGCTTCGCGGCTTCGGTGGCCCTTTCGATCATCATGCTGCCGCTGATCGCCCGCGGCACCCAGGAGGTCCTCCTGCTGGTCCCCAACAGCCTGCGTGAAGCGGCCGATGCACTGGGTGTCAGCCGCTGGCGCACGGTGCTCGGAGTCGTCCTGCCCAGCGCTCGCGGGGGGATCCTCACCTCAACCGTGCTCTCCATCGCGCGCGCTGCGGGTGAGACCGCGCCGCTGATCCTCGTCACCTCCGTGTTCGACCCCGGCCAGTACTCGCTGAACCCCTTCGAAGCTCTTCCCAACATCCCCGTGAGGATCTTCCAGCTGTCCGAAGAAGCGAACCCTGCGGGCTTCGCGGAAGCCTGGGGCCTGGCTCTGGTCCTCGTGGCGTTCATCCTCTTTGCGAACCTCGGAGCCAGGGCACTCCTCAACCGCAGTCGGACAAAGTTGACCTCATGAGCTGGCCCGGTCCAACTCAGCAACCGGGAGAGGGACAGCCCGTCCCACCACGAGTGCGGATTCAGACCGAACCGCTCCCCCGAGCAGGGACCATGGGGCTGAACGGGATGGCCCGCAATGCGGCGCAGGTCGTGTTCGACATTCGAAACGTTTCGGTTTCGTACGGGAGCAAGAGGGCCCTCACGGGTGTCTCACTCCAGATCTACCGCAACCGCATCACTGCCCTGATCGGCCCTTCGGGCTGTGGCAAGACGACCTTCATCCGCAGCCTGAACCGGATGAACGACTCCGTTCCGGGGTTCAAGCTCGAGGGCCAGGTCCTCTACCACGGACATGACGTCTACAGCGGCAAAGCCGACCGGGTCGAGGTTCGGCGTCGGATCGGCATGGTCTTCCAGAAACCGAACCCGTTTCCGAAGTCGATCTACGACAACGTTGCCTGGGCCGCCCGCAATCTCGGGATGAAGGCCGCGCTCGACGAGCGCGTCGAGAACGCCCTGCGGCGCGCCGCCCTCTGGGACGAGGTTAAGGACCGGCTGAGAGACAGCGCGCTTGGCCTCTCCGGCGGCCAGCAACAACGACTCTGCATCGCCCGTGCGATCGCGATCGAGCCCGAGGTGCTGCTTCTCGACGAGCCGGCCTCCGCGCTCGATCCGATCGCAACGGCGTCGATCGAGGAGCTGATGAAGAGCCTCAAGAACCGCTTCACGATCGTGGTCGTCACGCACAACATGCAGCAGGCCGCACGGGTCGCCGATCAGACCGCGTTCTTCAGCCTCGACTCAAGCGACCCGCAGCAGGGGGGAACGGTGATCGAGTCTGGCGAAACCGAAACAATCTTCAACCACCCATCCGATCCCCGAACCCGCGACTACGTCACCGGCCGGTTCGGCTAACGCATCCGGCTTTCCGGCTGCCTTCACACGTATTCCTGCCCTACTCGCGGACGACTCCTGGCCCGGATGCGAACGCACTTTCCTCCCACCGACGGGAAGCGAACGCACTTTCCCTCGCTATGCGGTGAAAAGTGCGTTCGCTGGGGTCGGAGGCTGCCTCAAAAGGGCGTGAGCGCCCGTCCGGCGAGTTTCGGGCTCCGTCAGGAACCGATAATCGAGTCGCTCGAGACCTGCTCGAGGAGCGTCCGGCCGCACTGCCAGCAGTAGGCGGCGCCACTGCTGTGCGGCGCTCCGCAGGAGCTACACATGCCGGCTTGGCCGGTCTCCTCCACGTGGACGATGCGTTCAACCTCGCTGAGCTCGGCCTCCGCATCCTGCAGCGCGACGGCGCGCTTCACCAGGACGTCGACGCGGATCCGGTTGCGAATCGCCATTTCGTAAACGAGTCCACCTAGGTCCCACTGCAACTCCGCGACCCGTGCCGCCAGCTGATCCCGGCGGCGAGCAAGGTCGACGATCATCTCCTGGCCGGGTGGGACGGCCTCGGAGCTGCGCGGAGCTTCGGGGCTGCGCGGAGCTGTCCCGGCGCTTGTGGCGCGATCCGGCGCCCGCTTCTTCAGGATCGGCCCCACCCTCATTCTCCGAAGAAATTCCCGGTGAACTTGCCGTTGCTGCAGCCGGCGCCGGCGCCGTGGCACGCACCGCCCACCTGGACGGTTGGTGGCGGCAGTTCTTGAGTTGGGTGAAGGACGGAGGACGCCCCACCGCCCGAGCCACCCGCCGCGGCCGCGCTCGGCTTCTTGGCACCGCCGCCGTGACTGGAGGTCTTCGACTTTGCCGGCTTTGCACTTGAGGCGCCCGGGGTTGGAACGCTTGCGGTCGCCCCCGCCGCTGGGACCTTGATGACCTGAACCGCCGGCT
>JBAVGD010000219.1:0-1818 GCA_049684635.1 Solirubrobacterales bacterium
ATTATGACCCAGGCGCTTGAGGCAAAAAAACTGTAGAAGAGCTACCGCGGGCGAAAGATCGTCCGCGGCGTCAGCGTCCAGGTAAAATTCGGGGAAGTGGTGGGGCTGCTCGGCCCGAACGGCGCCGGCAAGACGACGACTTTTTACATGGTTGTCGGCTTGGTCAAACCGGACCAGGGCAGGGTCGTCCTCGATGGAACGGACATCACCAAAATGCCGATGTATCAGCGGGCGCGGCACGGCATCGGATATCTTTCGCAGGAGCCGTCCGTCTTCAGGAAGCTGACGGTCGAGGAGAACCTCCTCGCCATCCTCGAGACGCTCCCGATCAGCCACGAGGAGCGGCAGCAGCGGTTGGAGGCGCTCCTGGACGAGCTGTCCATCCGCCACCTGCGGCGCAACAAGGCGTACTCGCTCTCGGGCGGTGAGCGGCGGCGCCTGGAGATCACCCGCGCGCTGGTGACGCGGCCCAAATTCATGTTGCTGGACGAGCCGTTCTCGGGCGTGGACCCCATCGCGGTCCACGACATCCAGACCATCGTCGCCGGCCTCCGGCACAAGGGCATAGGGGTGCTGATCACCGACCACAACGTCGAGCAGACGCTCGACATCGTCGACCGTGCGTACATCATGTTCGAGGGCCGGGTGCAGGTGTCGGGCACCGTCCGCGCCCTGGTCTACGACGACAAGGTGGCCGAGCTGTACCTCGGCCCGACCCTCACGGCGCGCCTGCGCTCGCGCCTCTCGCCGGCGGCATGAAGACCTCCCTCGGCCAGCACACCGTCCTCCGCCAGGATCTGCGGATCAATCCGCGGCTCTACCAGGCGATGGACCTGCTGTACATGCCGCTGCTCGATCTCCAACAGCACCTCAAGCAGGAGCTGATGGTGAACCCCTTCCTCGAGCTGCTCGAGCCCGAGGAAGAAGAGGAGACGCCGCAGGTCCAGGAAAAGCGGGAGACGCCCGAGCCGGCCGAGACGTCGGGTACGAACTGGGACGACATCCTGCTCGACGGCTTCGACGACGGCGACTGGCACGGCGAGACGGAGACGCGGGAGTACATCGAGCCGGTGACCGTGCAGGGCCACGACCTCGCCGAGCACCTCCGCGACCAGCTGCAGCTGCTGGAGCTGTCCGACCGCGAGCTGCTCCTGGCGGAGGAGTTCATCGGCAACATCGGCGCCGACGGGTACCTCGCGGCCTCGCTCGAAGAGGTGGTGAAGGGCGCGAACGATCTGCAGAACGAGTTCGCCGCCGAGCACACGCTCCTGAAGCCGCCGCAGCCCTACACGCTCGCGGAGGCGGAGCGGATGACCGGCATCATGCAGGCGCTCGACCCGCCGGGCGTGGCGGCGCGCAACCTGCGCGAGTGCCTGATGCTGCAGCTCAAGGACAAGGGCGGGACCGAGTCGCTGGCGTACCGCCTCCTCAACGAGGCGTACGACGACCTGATCGCCCACCGCTGGAGCGACCTCGCCAAGCGCATGGGGCTGGAGACCGGCGAGGTGCAGGCGGCGGCCGACGAGATCGCCAAGCTCGATCCCAAGCCGGGCCTCCGGCACAGCCCGACCGAGGGCGACTACATCATCCCGGACCTGATCGTCGAGAAGATCGACGGCAAGTACCGGGTCTTCCTCAACGACACCAATCTCCCGCGGCTCCGGCTCTCCCGCGCCTACCAGGAGGTGGCGCGAGACAAGAAGAAGTACGTGGGGGAGAACCGGGAGTTCATCACCCAGCGGCTCAACAGCGCGCAGTGGATGATCCAGGCCATCGAGCAGCGCCGCCAGACGATGCTCAAGGTGATGAACTTCATCG
>JBAVGD010000220.1:0-16755 GCA_049684635.1 Solirubrobacterales bacterium
GGGCCTGGCCAGCGGGCTCCTCGCGCTCGGGCCTCGCGCAGCCGTCGTCACGGGTGGCCACAGCGAGGACCTGGTGGACATCTTCTTCGAAGGTGGCGAGCCGGTTCCGATTCACGGCGAGACCCACCCGGGTGCCGCCGCGCACGGCTCGGGCTGCACGCACTCATCAGCGCTGGCGGCTTTCCTGGCTCTTGGTGAACCCCCCTTGGAGGCGGCTCGAAGAGCGCGCGAGATTGCCTCAGCAGCCGTCGCCGCCGGGCTCCGCGGACTGGGCGCCGGAGCAGGCCCGGTCGATGTCTTCGATCTCGCCGGGCGCCTCCCTGGCGACGCTGACGGGCGTGGCTGAATAGATTCAGGACATGAGCACGAACGGCAAGACCACCAGCCTTCCTCGCCCTCGTTCCAGCGTCGTCTTCGACGGCGCCGACCGCGCGGCGGCCCGGGCCTACATGAAGGGCATCGGCTTCGACGAAGCTGCCCTCCGCCGGCCGACGATCGGCATCGCCAACACCTGGATCGAGGCAATGCCCTGCAATTACCACCTGCGCGGCCTCGCTGAGCACATCAAGGACGGCGTGCGGGCCGCGGGAGGCACCCCGATGGAGTTCAACACCATCGCAATCTCCGATGGCATCACGATGGGGACCGAGGGAATGAAAACCTCGCTGGTCAGTCGCGAGGTAATTGCCGATTCGATTGAGCTGACGGTCCGTGGTTACCAGTTCGACGCCGTGGTCGCCCTTTCAGCCTGCGATAAGACGATTCCGGGGTGCGTGATGGCGCTGGCTCGCCTCGATATCCCGTCGCTGATGCTCTACGGGGGCTCGATTGCTCCCGGTTTCTGGCATGGTCACGACGTTACGATCCTCGATGTCTTCGAGGCGATCGGCGCGCATGCCGCGGGCGAGATGAGCGATGAGGAACTGAGCGAGTTGGAGGGCGTGGCCAGTCCCGGCGCGGGCGCCTGTGGGGGCCAGTTCACCGCCAACACCATGGCCTGCGCTTTCGAGGCGCTGGGCATCAGCCCGGGTGGCTCGGCGATGGTGCCCGCGGAAGACGAGGACAAGGCGACCGTCGCCGAGAAGATCGGTGAGCTGGTGATGAAGGTCTTGGCGGAGGATCTGAGGCCAAGCCGGGTGATCACGCGCGAGTCGCTGGAGAACGCGATCGCTTGCGTCTGCGCCTCCGGTGGCTCCACCAACGGCGTCCTGCATCTGCTGGCCGTGGCTCGCGAATCCGGGATCGAGCTGGACATCGATGACTTCGAGCGGATTTCGCACACCACGCCGCTGCTCGCCGACCTCAAGCCGGGTGGCCGCTTCGTTGCGACCGATCTCTACCGCGCCGGGGGCGTCCCTCTCGTCCTCAAACGACTCTCCGAGGCCGGCATCCTGCACGACGACGCGATGACCGTTACCGGCCGCACGATCGGCCAGGAGGCCGCTGCGGCCGTCGAGGCAGACGGTCAGGAGGTCGTACGCCCCCTCTCGAACCCGCTCAAGGCTGAGGGAGGCCTGGCGATCCTGCGTGGCAACCTCGCCCCGGAGGGTGCCGTCGTCAAGCTCGCCGGCACCGAGCGAAAGAAGCAGGTCGGCCCGGCCCGGGTCTTCGAGTCTGAGGAGGACTGCTTCCGTGCCGTCAAGGCCCAGCAGCTGCGCCCCGGGGATATTGTCGTAATTCGCAACGAGGGCCCGGCCGGGGGGCCCGGGATGCGCGAGATGCTGCAGGTAACGGCGGCCATCGTCGGCGAGGGGCTCGGCGAGGAGGTCGCCCTGCTGACCGACGGCCGGTTCTCAGGCGCGACCCGCGGCCTGATGGCGGGACACGTGGCCCCGGAGGCGATCAAGGGCGGACCGATCGCCGCGGTGCGGGAGGGCGACGAGATCAGCTTCGACGTCGATGCTCGCCGCCTCGACGTGGCGCTCTCCGACCAGGAGATCGCGAAAAGGATTGCGGAATACGAACCGCCCGAGCCCGCTTATCGCACCGGGGTCATGGCTCGCTACGCGGCCAGCGTCTCCTCGGCCGCCCAGGGCGCCGTCCTGGCTGTCTCGTAAACCCCGTTCGCGCTTGGTGGCGGCGGTGTATCAGGACGATGCCGGGTGTCAGGTGTCCTGGCCGGCGAGGAATTCGTCGAGCACGGCGTTGAAGCGGGCCGGTCGCTCCATCTGCGGTACGTGGCCCGTGCGCTCGAAGATTTCAAGACGCGAACCTGGGATCAGGCGGTGGTAGCCGATCGCCGCCTCGACCGGGACGATACGGTCGCTTAGCCCCCAGACGACCATCGTCGGGATCTCGATCTCCGGCAGGCGGTGGCGGGTGTCGTAGCCGCCGATTGCACGAATGGCTTCAGGAAAGCCAGGGCTCCGAATGCTCGGCTCGATCTGCTCCGCGAGCAGCTCCCGGCGAACCCGGTTCGGGTAGTGGAAGATGTTGCCGAAGGCGAACTGGCGGGCCCGGGGACGGGTGAGCCAGGTTTGTCCAGATCCAGCGGCGAAGGGGAAGACGGCTTCGAACATCCTCACGGCTGCTTCGGCGCGGCGACCCTGAACCTCGGCGAAGCTGATGCCGGCGGCGGAGACGAGAACGAGCCGATCGAAGCGACCCGGTCGTTCGATGACGGCCTCGGTCGATACGAAGCCGCCCATGGAATTCCCGACCAGCGCCGCCACCCGATCGATTCCGAGCTTCTCGCAGAAGTCGTGGATGAGGCGCCCGTACGTAGGCATGTCGATGGGCCACGTGGGCATCGGGCTATGTCCGAACCCTGGAAGGTCGAGTGCGATCGCGCGATGGGTCCGGGCGAAGTGCGGAAGGTTCTCCAGCCAGTTCCGCCAGCATCCGGCCAGGCCGTGGACGAAGAGGATCGGCTCACCCTCTCCGATGTCGGCGTAGTTGACTTCCGCGCCAGGCAGTTCGACGCGGTTGAGGTGCTGGCGCCAGTCGATCTTCAGCCAATCCGGATCGGGGTTGCCGTAGTCGGCGACGGGAAAGATCGGTGCGTCGTCGGTCCTTGTCAGCTCAGGCATATCCCATCCTTTCCAGGATTGGGATTTCTCGGATCTGCGGCGGTTGGAGGTGATCCCAGAGGATTCCCCGGGGCCGCTCGTACTGGCGCTCGACATCGATAACCGCTCGCGGCGTCGCGATCAGGTCGACGGGCAGGTCATGCGCCGTCACCATCAGATGGCGGCGCAGGATCTGGATCGGGTGGACGGTGGTGGCGACCGTGGTGTGGCTGTCGATCTTGCCCGCGTCGATCAGGACCCCGTACTCGAGGTCGGAGTAGCCGCCGCCCTTGCCGATACGCGCACCGCTCAGGTTTACCGCCACCGAGCCGCACAGCACGAAGTCGATCGCCGGCAGATCGTCGAGCGCCACCACTCGCCCGTGCTTGAGCGCACCCTTGATCGTCGCCGCCTCCTTGACCGCATCCTTCGAGAGGCGCTTCGGGTCGAGGACGCGGAACGGATGCGGGTCGCGCAGCCGCGGCACCGCCATGATCAGCGTCTTGCCTTCTTCCAGAGCCATGCGGCGCGCGTACGTCTGCGGCGAATCCGGATTCGCCTTTACCGCTCGGGCTCGCTTCCAGAGCCGGTGGCCGGCCAGCTTCTCCGCGGCCAGCTTGGCCCCGGCGAAGTTTGGAATACGCCCCTCGGCGCCGGGAAAGCGAGATACGCCCTCGCGATCCATGGCTTTCCAGACTGCCTTGCGGACATCGTCCTTCGAACGCACGCGCGAAAGATATCCCCAGCATGCCCCTCGATGCCGCACGCGGATTTGCAGGGACGAGAAGCTTCCGGCCGAATTAACGGTCCAGCCGCGACCTTCGCGGCACTTTCGGGCACGTTCTAAACTTTTCCCGAGTCGATCCGATGCCAGGCTGATGATGGGCCTGCGGAGAGGGTGATGGGCCGCAAGACGCAAATCGGTATCGCCGTCGGTGTCCTTCTTCTCACCGTGGGTGCCATCGGCGCGTACGCCTATGACACTTCGCAGAAGGGTCAGATCGCCGACGGGGTGACGATCGGGGGTGTCGATGTCGGTGGCCTCGACGCGACCGAAGCGAAGCGGGCCGTCCGCGGGCACCTGCTGGCACCCCTCCGCCATTCGCTTCGAGTCAGCTTCGGGCAACAGAGCTGGGAGCTTTCGGGCAGGGAGCTGAAGGTCCACGCAGATCTCGACGCTGCGGTCGACGATGCCCTTGCCGCCAGTCGCGAAGGCGGACTCGTCGGGCGTCTGGTGCGAGATGTCACCGGTGGCAGCGTCGAAAAGCGAGTGTCAGCTCAGATGACCTACTCGCGGCCGGCCGTGAACCGCTTCGTCCGTCGCATTGCCGGGGCGATCGACCGCGAACCGCGCGACGCGACCGTGCAGGCAACCGGAGACTCCCTGGAATTCGTGCCCGGGCAATATGGCCGCAAGCTGCGTGACAACCTCCTTGGGCGGCAGCTCGGCGCGGCGGTGCTGGACGCCAAGGCTCCGCACTCGATCGTGGTACGGGTCCACCGAACCAAGCCGAGCGCGATGACGAGGCGCGAAGTGGCGGCGGGATTCCCTTCCTATCTGACCCTGGACCGCGGCACGTTCACCCTGCGGCTCTGGCAGCACCTGAAGTTAGCCCGGACCTACACGGTGGCGGTGGGGCAGGAAGGCCTCGAAACGCCCGCGGGCCTCTACCACATCCAGGAAAAGCAGGTGAACCCCTCCTGGCACGTGCCGAACTCGGCCTGGGCCGGCGAACTGGCCGGTCAGGTGATCCCGCCGGGGCCGGAAGACCCGATCAAGGCACGCTGGATGGGAATCTTCGAAGGGGCCGGGATCCACGGGACCGAAGAGACCTGGTCCCTGGGCCAGGCCGCTTCCCACGGATGCGTGCGAATGTCGATCCCGGACGTCGAAGAACTGTATGACCTCGTCGAAGTCGGCACGCCGATCTACATCGGGTAGCAGAGGCCCCCGCCGCTTGGCGGCGAACCTCGTCCCATGACCTGGGACGAGGTGTTGGCGAGCTTCAATCGGGACCTGCTGGCCCGGGGCGCCGCCGAGCGCACCAGACGCGCCTATGAGATCGATCTCGGCCAGTTCACCGGCTGGGCCAAGCAACGCGGGCTCGGCCCTGACGACATCCGGCACCGGGATGTGCGCCGGTACGGGGCGGCCCTGTCCGAGGATGGCGCGGCTCCAGCCACCGTGGGCCGCAAGCTGGCAGCCATCCGTGGCCTCTTCGGCTTTCTCGTGCGCACAGAGCGGATCGGGCATAACCCGGCCGAGCTCGTCTCCAGCCCGAAGGGGAAGGAAAAGCTCCCGCATGTGCTCACCAGCGCCCAGATGCGCTCGTTACTCGAGCGGATTCCGGCTCGTACTTCGCTCGAGCTGCGCGACAGGGCGATGCTCGAGCTTGCCTACTCCTGCGGTTTGCGCTGCGAAGAGATCGTCGGCCTCGACGTGCGCTCGATGGATTTCGAGACGGAGCAGCTGCGGGTTCTGGGCAAGGGCTCGAAGGAACGGCTGCTGCCGGTCGGCGAGCCGGCGCAGCGTGCGATCCGGCGCTATCTGGAGCGCGCCCGACATGCCCTGGCCACCGATCCCGGCGAGCCGGCGCTGTTTCTGTCGAAGAACGGCCGCCGGCTCTCGAACTCCGACGTCACGCGACGGCTCAGTGTCTGGGTGCGTGAGGCGGCACTTGCCGGGGGCGCTTCTCCCCACTCACTGCGGCATAGCTTTGCCACGCACCTGCTCGAAGGGGGAGCGGATTTGCGCACGATTCAGGAGCTGCTGGGCCACGCCTCGATTTCAACAACTCAGGTCTACACCCGGGTTGACGCCGCGCGTCTCCGCGACGCCTACGCTGCAACGCATCCTCGCGCTTGACCGTAAAGCGGTCAGCAGCCGTAGAATCGATCGGGTTCCATGGAGACCGGTGTAAAAGAGGTGGAGCTACGCGACCTGTGGCGCCGCTATAAGGAGGATGGTGACGCGGGGGCTCGCGAGCGCCTCGTCGTCGCCTATTCGCCGCTCGTCAAGTTCGTCGCCGGCCGTCTTGGCGCCGGCCTCCCGTCGCACGTGGAGGATGCGGATCTCATCTCGTACGGGCTGATGGGGCTGATCGGCTCCATCGAGCGCTTTGAGCCCGAGCGGGGAATCAAGTTCGAGACCTTCGCGATGACCAGGATTCGCGGCGCGATCATCGACGAGCTGCGGTCGCTCGATTGGGTGCCTCGTTCGGTGCGCTCGCGCGCCCGCGAAATCGAAACGGCCCAGTCAAAGCTCGAGCATGAGCTGCAACGGGCCCCGAGTGAGGCGGAGCTCGCCGCGCAGCTCGACCTCAGCGAAGAGGAGCTGCAGGCCTCGCTGCTGGAGATCGCCAACTCGTCGGTCTATGCGCTGGATGAGCTCTGGACGATTTCCGACTCGTCCGGCGATCAGGTCTCGCTGCTGGACACGATTTCGGATCCCCGCGCGGACGATCCGCAGGAGACCCTGGCCAGCAGCGAGGTCAAAGACCGGCTGACGGAGGCGGTCGCCTCGCTGCCGGAGCGGGAGCAACTGGTTGTCGCCCTCTACTACTACGAGAACCTCACCCTGCGCGAGATCGGCGAGGTCCTTGGGGTGACCGAGTCCCGCGTGTCACAGCTCCACACAAAGGCGGTCATGCGTTTGAGGTCCGGCTTGCAGGGCGTGTAGTAGCTTCCCGGTGTGCCGCGTACGGTTGCAGACCGGATTCGCAATGTGGCCCTGATCGGGCACCGGGGCTGCGGCAAGACGAGCCTGCACGAGGCGATGCTGTTCGAGGCGGGAGCGGTCAGCCGGCTTGGCAACGTCGGTGACGGCACAACCACTTCCGATCACGAGCCCGACGAGCAGGAGCGTGAGATGTCGATCGGCGCTTCCGTCGCCAGCTTCGACTACGACGGGCGCAAGATCAACCTGATCGACACCCCCGGTGAGCCCAGCTTCATTGCCGATGCCGCTGCATCGCTACGGGTGGCCGATGCCGCCGTCGTCGTCGTCAACGGCGTGACCGGGGTGGAGGTGCACACGGAACGGCTCTGGCAGCGCGCCGATGCGGAAGGCCTCGCGCGTCTTGTCTTCGTCAACATGCTCGACCGCGAGAGGGCCGACTTCTTTGCGGCCCTCGATTCGCTGAAGGGAGCCTTCGGTCCTCACGTCGTGGCCACCGAGATCCCGATTGGCGCCGAGCAGGAGGTTCGCGGCGTGATCGACCTCATCGACCTGAAGGCGTTTGTCTACGAGGGAGCGGGGAGGGGTAGCGCCAAAGAGGTGGAGATTCCGGATGAGCTGCGCGCCCGGGCGGAGGAGTATCGCGAGAAATTGATGGATGAGGTGGCGGAGAACTCCGACGAGCTGATGGAGCGCTACCTCGACGGCGAGGAGATCGCTCACGATGAGATCGTCACGGTCCTCAAGCAGGGCGTCACGGCGGGTCGCATCTTTCCCGTCACCTGCGGGGTCGCCACCAAGAACCTCGGCACCAACCGCCTGCTGACGGCGCTGGTCGAGGACCTGCCCTCGCCGGCGATGCATGGGGCCGTCCCCGCAACCGGCGCGGAGGGCGAGTCGATCGAGATCGAGCCCGACGAGAACGGCCCGCTGGTCGCCTACATCTTCAAGACGCTGGCCGACCCGTACACCGGCCGGATCAACCTCTTCCGGGTTTATCGAGGGACACTGCACTCCGATTCCCAGGTTGTCAACGTGACGAGGCGGCAGAAGGAGCGGATCGGCCAGCTTGGAGAGGCGCTCGGCAAGAGCCTCACGCCCGTCTCCGAGCTGGGTGCCGGGGACATCGGGGCGATCGCGAAACTGAAGGAGACGCAGGCGGGTGACGTGCTCTGCGGCTCTCAGGAGGAGATCGCTTTCCCCCGACTCGACCTGCCGTCCCCGGTGATGGCGTTTGCCTATGAAGCGAAGTCCAAGGGAGATGAGGAGAAGGCCGCTGCCGCGGTGCGACGGTTGACCGAGGAGGATCCGACGCTCGACGTTCACCGCGACGCACAGACCGGCGAGCAGATCATCGGCGGTCTGACCCAGGTCCACGTCGAAGTGATCGTGGACCGGATGAAGCGCCGCTTCGGTGTGGAGATCGAGCTCCACCCGCCGCGCGTGCCCTACCAGGAGACGATTCGCAAGCCGGCAAAGGCCCATGCTCGCTACAAGAAGCAGACCGGAGGTCGGGGACAGTTCGCCGACTGCCAGATCGAGATCGAGCCCAGTGAGGATGGCGCTGGCTTCGAGTTCGTCAACCAGATCAAGGGCGCCTCGATACCCGGCGGGTTCATCCCTGCGGTGGAGAAAGGCATCGTCGAAGCGATGCACCACGGCACCGTGGCCGGTTATCCGGTCAAGGACGTGCGGGTGCGTCTTGTGGACGGCAAACACCACGATGTCGACTCTTCCGAGATGGCCTTCAAGATCGCCGGCTCGATGGCTTTCAAGGAGGCGATGGAAGAAGCCGACCCGGTTCTACTCGAGCCGATCGTCCGGCTCAGCGTGAGCTGCCCGGAGGACGTGGTCGGCGATGTGATCGGCGATCTCAACTCTCGCCGCGGCCAGCCGCTGGGGATGGAGCCAAAGGGATCGATGACGGAGGTCAAGGCCGAGGTCCCGATGGCCGAGGTGCTGGATTACGCACCGGACCTGCGTTCGATCAGCGGCGGCCGAGCCGACTTCGCAATGGAGTTTGAGCGCTACGAAGAGGTGCCCGCGCATCTTGCCGACAGAGTTGTTGCAGTCGCCCGCGAGGCTGCAGAGGTCACTGCGTAGGGCCACAGATCCGCTGCTAGGTTTGGTCTTGTGAGTTCCGCCAAGACCTGCGCGCTCTGCAATCGCACCATCCTCGCCGGCGAGCGCACCCGCATCTACATGAGGCCCAAGGGCGGCCCGGGAACGGTGTGCGATCTCTGCCGTGAGCGAGCCCGGCGCCGTGGTTGGATTGATCCGGCCGCCCCCGGCGCAAACGTCGGCAGGATCACGAACCCGGAGCTCTCGGAGTCGCCTATGAGCAGGCTGGAGAGAGCAGCCGTTCGATTCAACGCAAGCGACGCGATGCGAACCGTCCGTGGTCTCATCCGCACCCTCGGTGAGCCGTCGGTTTCGATCGGCGCGGCTGCCGGCTCTGCTTCCGAGGTGCGAGTCACCGTTGCCTGGGAACTGGGCTGGTACCAGTGGGGAGTTGACGTTGGAGACGAGTTGCGCGCCGTCTTCCAGCTCGACAAGGGGGACGAGATCGACCAGCTGGATGGATCCGCTCGCCAGTGGAACGCACGTGCAACCGCTGACGGCCAGATCGCCCTGGGCGTTGCGGTCGCAAAGAGCCTCCCCTCCCGCGAGCGCGTTGGCTGAGCCGTTGAGCCGTCTGGTGGTGAATGTCGACGGTGGCTCGAGGGGCAATCCCGGGCCGGCGGCGATTGCCGCTGTCGTGCAAAGCCCCGACGGAACGGTTCTGGAGGAGCGCGGGGAACGGATTGGCAACGCCACCAACAACGTCGCCGAGTACCGCGCCGTTCTGCTTGGCATCGAGCGCGCGGGGGCGCTTGGCGCAACCGAGCTGGAGTTGGTGGGGGACTCGCAGTTGATCGTTCGTCAGGTCGAAGGCAAGTACAAAGTCAAAGACCCGACGATGCGTTCGTTACACGCTGAAGTGATGGACGCTCTCAAGCCTTTCCGGCAGTGGTCGATTCGCCATGTTCCCCGGGAGGAGAACATCGATGCCGATCGCCTCGTCAACCGCGTGCTGGATGCGGAATCAACGCCCGCGGAACCGGACGACGTCACCATCGACCCCGGCGTAGACATTGGTCACGTCCACCTCAAAGTCGCCGATCTCGACCGTGCGCTTGCTTTCTATTGCGGGGTGCTCGGCTTCGAACTGCAGCAGCGGCTTGACGACGAAGCGGCCTTCGTCTCAGCTGGCGGCTACCACCACCACATCGGTCTCAACACCTGGTACTCGAAGGGCGGGGCACCGCCGCCCGCAAGCAGCACCGGTCTCTTCCACGTCGCAATCCGCTATCCGAGCCGCCGTGCCCTGGCCGACGCCCTGCGCCGCCTCTCGGACGCCGGCATTTCGATCTCCGGGGCCTCCGACCACGGTGTCAGCGAGGCTCTCTACCTCTCCGATCCCGACGGAAACGGCATCGAGCTCTACTGGGACCGTCCGCGCCAGCAATGGCCCCGCCCGGCGGACGGCAAGGGAGTAGCGATGGGTACTCAACCCCTCGACCTTCCAAGCCTTCTGGCCGAGCTCGACGCTTAGCGAATCCCGGGCTCCCTCAGACTGATCCGCTCACGATCCCCACGGCTATACTCGCCACTCCGCCGCGCGGCTGTAGCTCAGCTGGCTAGAGCGTCTGCTTGCCATGCAGAAGGTCGAGGGTTCGAATCCCTTCAGCCGCTTTTTCGCGAATCCCCTGCACGTTGCGGGGTCGGCTCCGGCACAGGAGCCCGAAACCAAATCAAACCATCCCCGCATATCGCCTCCGTTTTGGGCATTAGTGCCCAAAGCGACGCAGATACGCACGGATTGACGGCGATTTCGGCCGATTCCGTCGTGCCTTCGGCCAGCGGGGAGCTACGGTCGACCAGCCGACATAAGCAAAGTGCCGGGCCGTGCAGCGACGCGCGGGGCAGCTTGAAGCCTGTGACTTCTGGGTTAGTCGCGGCGGTGACGACGGAAGAGCTTGTCTCTGAACTCGTGCCATCGGATCGCAATCCGGTCGCCGAGGGTCAACCTGCCGACCTCGTCGCCGGCGATTTCGATCAGCTCATCCGCCAATCGCGCTTCCCAGTCAGGCTGCTCGAGAGCCCGAGCGAACTTGATCATGCAAAGCCACCAAACGGTCTCGAGATGGCGGCCGTCCATGTTGTTGAGGTCGAGCAGCAGATAGATCTGCTGGGTGAAGAGCCAGGCGGCGTTCCAGCTGACGATCAGCATCGGGTCGTCGGACTTCTCGACCTTGCCCCTTTCGGTCGGCGTGAAGGGGAGCCCGATCGTGGTGTGGTGGACACACTGGCTGAGCCACTTGTGGGTGACCAGATCCATTCGCAGCAGCAGTGCTTTTTCGCCGCCAGCAAAGCGAGGATGGAACATCTTGTGTTCGGCGGCGGCCTCCTCCAGCCAGTGGACGAGCTTGCGTAGTTTCACGTCCTGGCCTTCGCCGTGGCCCTCTCGGCCAGGATCCCACCAGTTGCGCTGGGCCTCCTTGCCGAACTCCTCGAACAGGTCCTTGGCCCGGGCCTCGGCGCCATCGGGCACCGAAAGCGGCGGCCCCATCGTCATCCCGGTCTCCCGCTGGAGCTTGCGTTGGTGTAGGGCGATGGCTTCGCGCTGGCGCAGGAACCTCTCGACCAGCCAGTCCGGCTCTTCGTGGTTGTAGAGCAACCAGTGGCCGATCACCACATCCTCGAACAGTGAGCGCGAGAGCATCGCGGCCTGGACGGCAAGGCCCGCCCGCAAAAGCTTGCAGATGCCGTCGAAGGTGCGTCCGGAGCGGGCAACGGTGGCATAGATGAGCGCTTCCCAATCGCCCTGCCACTGGTAGCCAGCTTTCTTGGTGAAGAACAGAAGCTGCTCCATCGATTCGATCAGCTCCTCACGGCTGACGCCGCCGCCGATCTCTTCCGCCAGGTAGGCGTCGGCTCCGTCTTCGTCGCGTTCGATGAACCCGCCTTCGGCCATATCTCCATCCTGCGGGTCGGCGCGGACGCTGACCAGCGGCCTTTTTGGTCGCTACGGCGAGCCGACGCCGTAGCGTTCGCGGATCAGCGCCTCGACCTCGTCTTGGGCGGTCGGCTCGGGGCCTGGTACTGAAGAGTCAAAGCCCCAGTGTTCGAAGAAGAAGACCGCGTTTGCCCGCGCCAGCAAGCTGAAGGGCCCAGGGCGGTTCATCGCCTGTGCCCAGACGAGTTCGGCCTGCTCGCGAAAACCCTGCTTCCAGAGACAGATCGCCGCGTAGGTCTCAGCCCAAGCCTCGGTCAGGTCGGTGCGGCCGACGATTGCGACCCAGTCGTAGTAGGGATAGGCACGGTTCCATTCCTGGGCCTCCATCAGCTTCCAGCCGCGCTTCATGAAGCTCTTGCGAATCAGCTGGAAGCGCCACTCACACCCGCGCGCGCGGAGACGGTGCCCGCCCCAGTGATGGCCGTCGTAGGCATTTGCGTAGAGGATCGGCGAGGGAGGAACGGGGTGGAAACGCAGCGGCGGCCAATGAAAGCCGAGCGCGTCGACTTGGATCCGGGGCCGCGCCCTGATCGCCCGCGAGTACCAGCGGCCGGCCTCAGCCCCCTCGCGCTTTGCGGCGGCTTCATCGCCGGCGGCGTGGGCGTGCTCGAGCGCTCGCCAGGCTCGCACGCCAGCGGCGCGGCGCACGTACCACTGCCGTTGGTAGCCGCTGTGCGAGCGCAGAAGCTCGTCAAGTAGCACGGAGCCTTCCGCGCGCTCACGGTCATCGGCAGCGGCGAAGTCGAGGATCGCGAAGAGGTTGTAAGTGCTCTGCTCGCGCTGAGGGTCCGTCTCGTCGGCTCGCGCCAGGCGCAGCGTCTGGAGCATCTCGGCCCGCGCCTCAAGCGGGGGTTGGCGGCCAAGCTCGGCGTCGGCGTTGACTCGGCGGAGCAGGAGGTGGGCGAGCTCTCGCAAGAGCGCCGGGGAGGGATCGGGGCCGGCGGCGCGCTCGCGTAGGGACTCGATCCCCAGCTCGACCTGGTTGAGCTCAGAGAGGGCACGGGCACGAGCGGAGCGGAGCGCGTCGATCTGGGCATTGGTGCTCTCGCCCGCGACGGCGAGAGCCCGGTCGAGCAACTCGAGTGCCCGCTCGGGTTCATGCATCGCCAGGGCGAGGCGGCCGTTGACGCCGCGTAGGAGTGCCTCGAGATCGCGACAGAACTCGAAGGGAAACTCCTCGTCGGAGACGCCGACCTGGGGCGTGAGGCTGCTGACGAAGGGACCGAAGCGCGGACTGGCCGGAGTGCGGTCGCGGGTGAACCAATCGACATGGGTGGTTGAGGAGTAGGCGGGCTCGAGCAGACGCGGAAAGACCGACCAGCCCCCTTCGGGACGAGCGGCAACTCGCCCGTGGAGAACAAAGAGGCCACCCAGCCGCTTACGCGTCTTCTCGGCGAACTCTTGCTCGTCGGATCCGATGACGACCTCCACCGGCTGAACGACATCGCGCTGATCGACCGGCAGATGCTCGCGCAGGGTGTCGAGCACGATTCGCTGGGCCTCCTCGGCGTGGCCCGCAGCACCGCCGCCCTCAAAGAAGCGCGGGACGAGAAGCAGGGCGCCGCGACAACGACGTCGAGCGCGATGCCACCGCACTCCACCGGCGCCGCAGACAAGCGCCAGTACTACGGCTGCGATCCGCAATTCGGCGGACCGCGCGGCGATCGCGGCGGCCGCTAGAACGAGTGCGGCGACGCACCAGAAGAAGCGGTGCAAGCGGAAGTGAAACGCCCACATCCGTGTGACCATTCGCTCCAACGCGCTGACCATTCGGTCCACCGTAGTAGAGGGTGAGGCGCAATCCTCACCAATCGGTGCGGGGGTGGCTGGCAGGCGGGGAAGGGGGGAAGTCGTGCCGGGCCAATGGGTACCGTTGATAGCAGTGGCGGAGACGAGCCAAATCGAGTTGCTGAAGGTGCGGACCGTGCCCGTCCGGGTCCACGGCAGGGTGTTGGACGTGCGGCCGCCGTCAATGGCAGCGGACAAGGAGCTGCTCTGGCGCTCGCGGCGCCCGGGCTGGTACCGGACTCGGGAAGCCGTCGACTGTTTCCTAACTCGGTGTGTTGAGAACGCCTCGCTGGGGTCGATTAGGGAGCTCGACGACCGGGATCGGCGTCGGTTGATGCTGGCGGTTGTCCGCTCGCGGAAGTGCGAGGTGGACTGGCGCCGCCTGTACGGGAGCTCGCTGGGCCTCGATGAGCGGTTCTTCGCCGTGATGATCTGGGCCCGCGAACGCGAGGCCAGGCGGCTTCAGGAGCGCCTGGTCGAACTGCGCGAGAACCTCATCCGAAGCAACGAGGACCAAGTGCGAAGCATCTCAGAGGCGGCTCACGCCGCGGTCTTCGGGAAGTCGGAGTCGCCTGCTGCTATGGCGATGTTCGAGGATCGCATCAAGCCGTTCAGCGCGATGTTGGATCGTTACGTCTATCCGACCCGCAGCTTGGAGCGACTCCTCGGACGGGAGGGGGTTAATCCGTTGGCCAAGCAGGCTCTCGAGTTCGAATCGCTGACGACGCGCAGGGTGCTGGACTTTGGCTCGAAATTGTCGCTCGATGAGTTCGAGTCCCGGTCGCTCGGGATCACCCGCCGACTGCTCGGGAAAGAGACGCAGATCGACTTCGGCGGCCTTCTGGGTTTGCCGTTGGCGACCGGAATTGCTGACGTCTTGCAGCCCTCTGCGGAAAGCGCGATGTCGGCAGCGCTTCGGGCCTTCCAGGGTATGTACGAGCCGCCGTGGATGTCGGCGACCGTGAGTTCGCTTGTCAGCTCGCAGCTGAGGCCGTATTTCGATCTTCCACGCCCCCCGTTCGGCGATCTAGATCTGGAACAGCTCTCAGCCTTGCCGGGGATGCCGATGTTTAGTGGCCCTCTCGAGCGCTCGCAGATCAAAGATGGTCTGTCCAACCTGCTGCCAGCGATGGGGATCCGCCCGGCGGACTTGGTGCGCGGTGCCTTTCCGAACTTGCTCGAGGAGTTCACTCGGGTCTCGCGGCCGTTGGTCGCTGCTGCCGATTTCGCGGTCGAGTGGGGCGGGGATCCTCTCTGGTTCCTGCTCAGCGTTTTGAGTCCGCGTCATTTCCTGCTGCTCCTCGAGCTCCGGCGCGAGCAGGTCTACCAGGCGACCTTCGACGCTCTCGAGCATGCCATCCGTCACTCTGACCTGCTCGACGCCGTCAGCACCGCGATCGGCGAAGTCTCCTACCTCACCGAGGAACAGCGCGATTGGCTCGTCCACGGACTCGAGCACACGAAAACGGGCGAGTGGGTACAGGCCGTGCCGCCGCTGATCACTGGTCTTGAGGGCGCGCTCCACGGTGCCGCGCTCGATGCGAACGTGATCCCCTCTGGCCCCGAAGGCAACCTGATGGCCGCCGAGAAGCTGATCAAGAGCATCGAATTCGGCGAGGAGTTCCAGGCATTCGCCATCCAACTTGCGTTTGGCGGTCGCGGACAGGCGTTCCGGCACGGGCGGCCAAGGAACGCGTCTCGTGATCAGGCTCTGTTGCTGGTTGTCGCCGTGATCGGCTGGCTCGACTACACGCTCGGCTCTCAGGGCGCGTACTTGTTGGCCCACG
Source organism: Solirubrobacterales bacterium (assembly GCA_049684635.1). Classification (GTDB taxonomy): domain Bacteria; phylum Actinomycetota; class Thermoleophilia; order Solirubrobacterales; family 70-9; genus VRUE01. The sequence goes on from JBAVGD010000220.1 coordinate 15,319, forward strand.
AGATGCGCGAGCCGCTGAGTATCGCCGTCAGGAGCTTTGACGACGACGAGGCGCTTGCTGCCGCATAGGCCGGTCAGACCCACCATTGGCACCACGCTTCGCTCCTCGGTCGACTAAATCGTGATCAATTCAGGATGGAGCTGCCGGTAGACGGGACGAAGCTTTCGCAGCTTCGCGTGTCGAGAAGATCTCGGCTGCGCGGCATCGGCCTCGAGCTTGTCAGCGAGGAACGAATGACCCCAGGCAGTCGCCCTCCGGCAAGCGGCTCAATGCCTTAAGCGACGCTCATCCTTGGCGTTCTCAGAGAAGCTTCAAGAACTCGGCGCGGTCCAAGCCGGAGGCGCTGACAATCTGGTTGAGCGTTCCCTTAGCCAGGTCACGACCGTGCATGGGGACGACGACCCGATGAGCGTGATCGGGATGCCGGAAGACGTGATGGCTCCCCTTGATTCGATCGAGCTTCCAGCCGCAGCGCTCCAGTCCGCGGACCACTTGGCGTGGCGTGACGGCCGGGAGCCGCGGCGTCACGCGGCGACGGTGACTCGCTCGATCTCGACCGGCCCGGGAATGGGGTCGCCGTGCGCGACGAGCGATTCGATGTAGGCCTCGATCGCCTCGCGGATCATCGATAGGGCCTCTTCGCGGGTCTCGCCCTGGCTCGCGCAGCCGGGAAGGGCGGGGACGGCCACGCTGAACCCACCCTCGGCCTCAGGCGTCAGCACGACCTCGTACTCGCGGGAAGTGGACATCAGTTCAGCTTACCCGCCTGGGGCTGCCGATTGCGGTTGCCGGGCCAGGGAAATGAAACCGCCACCTCGAATTTCGGGCACTCGAGCGCGCGAGTGCCCGAATGGCTGCATATCGGCGCATATCCGCACGCATTTGCGAATCGCAGCCACCTGGGGATCCGCTGCGAAACCCCTGCAACTGAGCATATTCGCTGCCGGTCGGGGCTGGAGGTCGGCCTAATTGCCATGCAGAAGGTCGAGGGTTCGAATCCCTTCAGCCGCTTTCCCTGCACAATCATCGAGCACATGACGATCCAACGGATGGAACACGTCGGCATCGTGGTTGCCGACCTCGCGGCCGCAATCGAGTTCTTCGTCGAGCTCGGACTCGAGCCGCGAGGCAAGGGCCAGGTCGAGGGCCGCTGGGTAGACCGCATCGTGGCGCTCGAAGAGGTCAGGGTGGAGTTAGCGATGCTGCGGACCCCGGACGGCCACGGAGAAATCGAGCTGGTGAAGTTCCACTCGCCGCCGACCCAGGGCGGCAACCGGGACGCGCCGGCGAACACGCCGGGCATCCGCCATGTCGCATTCGCCGTCGAAGACATCGACGCCGTCGCCGCCGGCTTGCGAGCCCGCGGCGCAGAGCTCGTTGGCGAGCTGGAGCGCTACGAGGACAGCTGGCGGCTCTGCTACGTACGCGGCCCGGAGG
>JBAVGD010000221.1:0-8366 GCA_049684635.1 Solirubrobacterales bacterium
TCGCAACAGGCTCTGACTCGCGCCAACGCCAATTGCCGGCAGATGCTTCGCGCGGTCAAGCACTTGGCGAAGGGGGTCCTCAGCAGCGGTTATGCAAACACGCTCGAACTGACCACCGAAGGATTCGCCAAGCCCGGCATCCGCCTGGTAAAGCGTGAGGCCAGACGACAGCAAGCCCTGCAAGCCGCGGCCGCCGATCCCCGCTTCTCGCTCTACGCGGAACTGTTCGACCCGATCATCGTCCTCGCCGAACAGCGTCTGCAGGCAGGACAGGCGCGGGAAATCGCCAGATCGCAGTTGCTCCAGGACCTGCTGACGAGCCTCGGGGCCGAACAGCGGCAGGCGGCCAGGGGCGCGGGACTGCGCGCCTGCAACGTCGACTTCCTCGAAGCGATGATCCAAGCGGCCAGCTGACGGTGGCGGCCACCGGCACCTTCGGCGCCGACACCCCCGATGTCGTCGCACCTCCCCCGCATCACCCCCGCTTCCCGCTGACCGTAGGCTTGCGAGGCATCGCCGCGATCACGATCATCGTCGGGCACGCCTGGTTCTTCACCGGCGGCTTCGGGGGCTTCACGACCAGCCTCCCCAACCGCATCGTCGTGCGCTGGGACGGTGTGGTCGCCGTCTTCTTCATGCTTTCTGCCTTCCTGCTCTACCGACCGATGATCGCCCACCGCACCGGGGGACCGGTGGCGCCGCGCACCGGTGACTACGCCCGGCGGCGCTTCCTCCGACTCTTCCCCGCCTACTGGGTGGCGCTGACGGCCCTCGCGATATTCCCCGGCCTGTTCGGGGTCTTCAGCCACAACTGGTGGGCCTTCTACAGCCTCACCGACTTTCTCGACGTAAACCACCTGCACAGTGTCTGCCCGCCGAGCGAGGAATTCCGCTGTGGGTTGCCCCAATCGTGGACGCTGGGGATCGACCTGACCTTCTACGTCATGCTGCCCTTCTACGCGCTTGCCTCGGCGCTGCTCTTCCGTCTGGCGAGAGCCAGGCGATGGGTCGCCTGGGAGCTGGGCTTGCTCACGGTGCTCGCCGTCGCCTCGATGGCCCTCGGCGGGTCGCCGTTCGACCTGCGCGACCAGGCCTGGTTCAGGTACAGCTTCGCCGGCTACTTCTACTGGTTCGCTTTGGGCATGGCGTTGGCGGTGCTCTCGGTCTCCTACGCGCGGCGGGGGCACCAACCCCGCGTCCTGCAACTGGTCGCCTCGCGGCCCGGCCTCTGCTGGGCAGGGGGCTTTGCCGTCTACCTGACGACGGTGCTGATCTTCTCCGACGCCCCATTCGTCTTCGCCTTCAACAGCACCGAGTACTTCGCGCTGAATCTGATCCAGGGAATCGGTGCGACCCTCTTCTTCCTCCCGGCGGTGTTCGGCAATCCCAATCGCGGCCTGCCGGCGAGGGTCCTCGGCCACCCGTTCTTGATGTGGACCGGCCTGATCTCCTACGGGCTGCTGCTCTGGCATGGGACCGTCGCGGTGATGCTGGGCTCGCTCTTCGGATCCGGCGAGGGCTACTGGACAGTCCTGATCGCCGAGATCGTCGTCGCGGTTCCGCTTGCCACCGTGAGCTACTACCTCGTCGAGCGCCCGCTGATGAAGTTCAAGTACCGCCCGTTCGGCCCTGTTATACGAAACAGGTTCCGCCGCGCGACGATGCGCGACGCAGGCGAACCGGGATGAGCATCACCATCCGGAACCATGGTCCTGAAAACGACCCGACCGCGCGGAATGCGATGCGACGCACAGTGTTCCTCTCTCAGGACGGGGTGGTGTTGTGCGCGACGCTGAGAGGGTTGGATGAGCTTGAGCTGCTGACCCCGTCGCTTGCGGGTGAGCGTTCCCTGGCTGAGCTCTACCCCGGCCTGACCGACGTGGGGCTTGGGGCGTTGCGCATCGGTCTGCAATGCCTGACAAGCACCGGCTGGCTTGCTGATGTGCCCACTCTCGATCCGAGGACCACGATCCTGCGCTGGACTGACGCGGGGCGACTCGCCGCCGATCACCGCGAGCACTACGTTGGCCTCGGGAGCTTCCTCAGTGGCTTCGCCAGCACGGCGGACGATGCCTGGTCGAAGCCCTGGTCCCCTGAGCAGACCGAGCGGTTCCTCGGGCTTCTGGAACCAGCCTGCGAGCGTTGGGGACTGGAAGATCTCCCCGGCGAGCTGGCCGATCTCGTCAGGGCGCATCTGGACGCGGGATTGATCGTCCCGACGATGCTCTGGCTTCACGAGACCGACAGGCTCGGCGATGAGGGGCCGAGCCTGTCGTCCGACGAGGCAAGCGAGGGGATGGGACGGCTACTGCGGGCGCTTGGCTGGCTGGCAGCCGACGGCGGCTGGACACAGAGCGGGCAGCAGGCGCGAGCTTTCGCGCTCAACTTCGGTGGTGTGGCGACCTATTTGCCGCTGCTCGCTCGGCTGCCCGAGTTCTACCGCGGTGAGTTGACGATTGGCACGGATCCGCAGGAGGACTCGCCCGAGTGGCACGTGCACCGAGAGCTGAACCTGAGGATCAGCGCGGCCGCCCACAGGCGCTATTTCGTCGACAGCGACCCGATCTTCGTCGAGCTCTTCAACAGAGAGCCGATCGACGACCAGCCGCGCTTCGTCGCCGACATGGGATGTGGAAATGGGAGCTGGTTGATCCACCTCCACGAGCTGATCAAGGATCGGACACGGCGTGGCGAATCGCTGGGAAGCAACCCGTTACTGATGGTCGGGATCGATCCCGACCGCGGCGCCCTCGCGCAGGCGCGTCGCAATCTCGAGAGCGCCGGCGTGCCAGCGCTGCTGATCCCTGGGGACGTCACCGACCCGAATGGGCTCAGTGCCACCTTGGCGGAGCACGACCTGGCGATAGACGATGGCCTGCACATCCGCGCCTTCATCGACCATGAGCGATCGTATCTGGGCTCGGATGAGCCGGCACGGGTCCAGGGTTGGGCGAGCGGCGCATACATCGATGGAGCGGGTGGCCCGCTTGCGGGCAAAGCCGTCGAGCAAGACCTGGTGGCACACCTGCGCCGCTGGGAGCCGCATGTGCGCAAGCACGGGATGGTCGTGCTCGAGGCCCACTGCGTGGCCCCCGGGATCGCCTCCCGGCACCTCGGCTCGCTGCACAGCGTGGCCTTCGACGCCCATCAGGCCTACTCGAAGCAGTACCCAGTCGACCATCCGGCGTTCATCCGCTGCTGCCAGCTCGCCGGGCTCCAACCGGTTGGCCATTGGGAGCGTCGCTATCCCTCGAACCGGCCATTCGTTTCCATCAGCCTCAACCGCCTGCTGGCGGCTGAGTCCGAGCCCCCTCTGCCGGCGATCAACCCCGGGTGCACGCGCCGCGATAGCTGGCATCCCGAGCCCGGCGCAGACCTCGAAGACGGGCGCGCCTTGCACGAGATGCTCTTCACCGCCGGCGATATTCGCTACCCGGCCATGTGGTGCACGGGGCCAACCGGCTTCGTGGTGCGGGGTGCGCTGGAGACGATTGAGGATCGGCTTGCCAACGCCAATCGAGGGGACACGATCCGGGTCCTCGACTACGGAGCAGGCACCGGCACGGCGACCATCGAGCTGCTGAAGGCGTGTCGCGAACGGGGATTAGAGCGCAGACTGGCTGACCGCGAAGCGACCCTCGAGCTTCATCTGGTGGACCTGCCATCGAGCTGGCTCGCTCAGGGGTATGAGCTTCTACGGGACTGCGAGTGGACGCGGTTCCACTCGCTGCGAAGCGCTGGCGGCGGTTTCAGGCCCCTGCCAGATGTGGTTGGCAGGGAGACGATGGATGTCGCGATGGCAAACATGGTCTTCCACCTGATTCCACCGCGAGCGCTGCCCCGCGCCGTTGAGGGACTTTCCGAGACGCTCGTCCCCGCGGGACGATTGCTTTGGAGCGCACCCGACCTTGGCCCCCCGCGGCCGGAATCGGTTCTCCTGCACGACCCCAACCGGGCGCTGCGAGAGCGCTGGCTCGAGCTCTTGAAGGGCAGCGTTCCCGAGGACGCGCCGGACCAGCGAAGTGACGGCACTGGAGCCGTTCCGCCGGCCGTGGAGGCAGCCATAAAGCGGGCGCGCGAAAGTCTCGACGAGGACGCGCTGAGCGCGGCGCAGGATCGAGCGGACCGGCGTATCCTTCCCCGCCCGCTCGCCGCCGACCTGACTGCCGCGCTTGAGAGCCATTTCGCCGGCGAGATCGAGCTCAGGACCTACGAGATGCTCAACGAGGACATCGTTCGCGGCCTGCTCGTGCCCTCGAATCAGCGGGAGTACCTGTCCGAGATCGCTGACCGATCGCTTCGCGAAGACGTCGTGCGCGAGCTGATGCTGGGTGACGTCCTCCCAGCCATGCGGGCCGGCCCGGCGGCCACCTCCCTTGGCCTCAACTTCCACTGGACGCTGGGCGCCTTCGCCAGGAAGCGGTAGGACCCGCCGATCCCGCCTGCGCGGGATGGAGCGCATTGCGCCGTTCGCCCAAGGGAGCGTTCCCGGCGAGCAGCGAAAGGGGGAGCCGGTCGGCTCCCCCTTTCGCGTCGTCCCGTCGCGCTCTCCAGAGCGCAGCTAGTACAGCCTCAACCGCCAAATACGGCGACTGTGCCGACGATGCAGGAATCGCCGGCGAGGAACGGGCCGTTGCCGATCGCAGGGCTGCCCTGCTTCGCACCGGTGCCGCCGATCAGGCCGGTGATCTGCGTGCCGTCCGTTGCCGTGGCCTGGAACTCCTCGTCGTTCGAGACGGCCGTGGCTTCGTTTGCTTCGGCAATTGCGTCGTCCTCCATCGCCCGTTCTTTCTCGAGCGTAGCCGGAGTCAGGTATTCCTGTTTGGTTTTTTTCGGCATTTCCGCGCCATCCTCGGATCCCAGCGCTGCCTGGCCGCTGGTGAGTTCGATGTAGGTTTTCTCGCGGACTTTCCCGGTTTCTATGAAGCACTTGCCATAGAATTTGAATGGTCCGACCGCGCCAAGCTCGACCCTCGGAGCGGTTTCTTCGCTTGCGGCCGCGCTCACAACGCTGCCTTTGAAGACCTTCACGAACTGGGTCTGGGTGTTGCCGACTGCGTTTGCCGCAATCTGAGTAGACCCAACCGCGGCGTCGGCAATCTTTGCGGTGGTGACGCCTTTGTCCGCGAGCTTTTCTGTGGTGACAGCCTTGTTCTTGATCTTCTTCGCGGTCACCGCGTTCTTCTTGAGCTTCGCGGCGGTCACCGCGTTGGCCTTCAGCTGCTTGGTACCGACGCTCTTCTTCGGCACCTGGCTGGCCGCGATCGCGGCTCCTCCAAGCAACATGAAGACCGCGATGGTTGACATCACGTTGGCGTAGGTGAGTCGCTTGCGTACATGCTTCACGAGCATCTCTCCTTCGAATCGCTGACGGGGAATCCCCTGTTTGACGTGTCCGCACTACCTCAGCTCTGCGGCAGGCCCACACTTTCAGTTATGACCGCCATCGTCAACACGGGGGTAGCCGGGTGGTCGGTCGGGGGATTGTCGGCAGCGAAGCCGGCGGTTGCTCAGCCGCGGCGCTCGGCCTCGTCGGCGGCCTCGGCAAGGCGCTCTACCAGGCGAGCGAAGTACTGGACACCCTCGTCGACCTTGCCGTAACCACCGGCGGTGTAGCGGGCGTAGACGCCCTCGAGGATGATCGCCAGCTTCCAGTAGCCGAGGGCGACGAAGAAGTCGAGCTGCGAAAGATCGCGGCCCGAGCGCTCGGCGTAGCGGGCTTTGAGCTCCTCCTGCGTGGGGAAGCCAGGCGCCAGGTTCGCCGGCTGCCCAAGGGCCAGGGCCTCCTCCTCGCCACGAGTGGGCCAGTAGACCATCAGAAGCCCGACGTCGGCAAGCGGGTCCCCCAGGGTGCAGAGCTCCCAGTCGACCACGGCGGCCACCTCGCCGGCCGGGGTGAGGATCATGTTGTCGAGCCGGTAATCGCCGTGGACGATCGTCGCCGGCCCCTGCTCCGGGATGCGTGCTGATAGGCGCTCATGCACAGCGTCTACGGCCGGCAGCTCGCGCGTCTTGGACTTCTCCCACTGCCCGTGCCAGCGGTGAAGCTGGCGGGCGACGTAGTCCTCCTTGCGGCCGAGGTCGCCGAGCCCGACCGCGTCGGGATCGACCGCGTGGATAGTGACCAGCGTGTCGACCAGCCGCTCGCCGATAGCGCGCCGGTCGGCCGCGTCGGGAAAGGTCTCCGCCTCGGCGAGGCCACGCAGGATCGGCCCCTCGACGAACTCCATCACGTAGAACGGCGCCTCGTTGACGCTCTCGTCGTCGCAGAGCCCGACCACCGGTGCCACCGGCACCTCGGTCGGGCCAAGCGCCGAGACGACCTTGTACTCGCGCCCCATGTCGTGAGCGGAGCCGAGGCGCCTGCCAAGTGGCGGGCGGCGCAGCGCCCACTGCCGGCCACCGTCATCGCTGACGCGGTAAGTCAGGTTCGAATGCCCGCCGGAGATCCGCTCGAAGGCCAGCGGCAGCTTGACTCCTTCGACGTTCTCGCGGAACCAAGCCTCGACCCCCTCCCGGTTGATTCCCTGCGGTGCCGGTGCAATGCCGTCCGCAGTGCCGGTAGCCTCGTCGCCCATAGCGGCGCAAGCATATTCCCGACGACGTTTTCGGCTGAGCCAATCGCTGGCTAACCGGCTGACGATCGGCTTCGCGATCGCCTTTGCCGTGCTGACCGGCCTTGCGGTGATCGGAGTCGCGCGCTTCCTGCAGGAGCGACAGAACTTCGAGGACTCAACCGCCCGCTCCTACCAGCACGAGATCGAGGTTCGCAACCACCTCGTGACGGGCAAGATCTCGCGCCCCGCGGCGGAGCATCAGATACACGGCGAGCTGCAGCAGCGCCAGATGCTTCGCGACGAAATATCGGGGCAGACTCGAGACACGGCGCTACTCGTCGGAGCCGGACTCATCGCCGGCCTCACCGGTGCCGCTCTCCTGTTCACAGGGCTGATCTCCTCGATGCGCCGTCCACTTGAGGATCTGGTCGATGCGTCGGGACGTCTGGCGGGCGGCAATCTCGATGTCCGGGTCAAGGTCGGTGGGCTGTCCGAGACGGCGGCGCTCGGCTCTGCCTTCAATGAAATGGCGGAGGAGCTGCAGCGACGGGCGGGCGAACGTGACGAACTGGACCGCATGAAAGACGAGTTCGTCCTCACCGCCTCGCATGAGTTGCGCAGCCCGCTCACCGCGGTGCAGGGCTTCGCGGAGCTGTTGATGCTCGAGCGGGAACAGCTCTCCCCGCAGCAGGCCGAAACAGTCGAGATCATCCTCGACAACACCAGGCACGTCGTTCGCCTGCTCAACGACCTCCTCGACCTCGCGCGCAGCGATGCCGGGCGGCTCGCGATCAGACCGGTTCCCACCGATGTCGGTCCGCTGATCGAGGACACCGTCAAGACGATGCGAAGCCAGACCGACGCCCGGAATCAGACCCTGAGCCTCGATGTTGCTCCGGGTCTGGCCCAGGTAAACGCGGATCACGACCGGATTCGCCAAGTACTGGTGAATCTGGTTACGAATGCGAATGACTACTGCCCCGTTGGGGCCACCATTCGGGTAATGGCCGGGCAGTCCGATGCCGAAGTGGAAATTGCAGTGATCGACGACGGGCCAGGAATCCCCCAACAGCAGTTGAAGCACATCTTCGAGCGGTTCACCCGCGGCGATGCCGGGCTGACGCAGCGGGTGGGTGGCACCGGCCTTGGGCTCGCGATCGCGAAGTCCGTCATCGAGCTGCATGGGGGCACGATCTCCGCCGAATCGACCCCAGGCAGTGGCTCGACCTTCCGGCTTCGCCTTCCAGTCATCCGGACCGCGGACCCGGCCCCCGTCGGACCGGCCGGAACGGAGGCAAGCTGATGGCCAGGATCCTGGTCGCAGACGACTCCGAGACGATCCTGCTCCTGCTGCGCATGCGGCTGGAGATGGCGGGTCACGAGGTTGAAACCGCGGCCGACGGGCAGGAGGTAACGGATGCGGTGCATCGCAACCTGGACCGCCCGCACGACGTCCTGCTGCTCGACGCGATGATGCCCCGCAAGTCCGGCCTCGACGCCCTGCGCGAGCTGCGCGCGGAGGGCATCCACACACCAGCCTTGATCATCAGCGCCCACAAGGAGGGCGCAGATGGAGAGGGAGACGGCGAGCTGGGGGTCAGTGGCTACCTGACGAAGCCGATCGACTTCGATCGCCTCTTCGCCTGGATCGCCGAGCTGACCGGGAGCTAGGGATCAAGTCGCCCAGCGCTCGTCGCCTACGACCGCTCGGCGACATCGTCATCGACTCACGCCTTCGGCGTGCAGGGGCGGGTCGCCGTAACCCACAACCCTTAGACGCTTGAAGATACCCGCAATGCTCTTCCCCCC
>JBAVGD010000222.1:0-2487 GCA_049684635.1 Solirubrobacterales bacterium
ACGGACAACCGCAGGCTGCCTTCCGAAAAAGTTGAGCGTGAGGGGCACCCGACCCCTCAACACCGGCTAAGCCTGCTCGTCGAGCTCCGCGACCGGCTCTTCGTCGCGACCGGCGAGCCGATCGCGGCCACGCTGCACAGCCGCAAGGAACTTCTGCAGGTTGACCTCGAGCGTGTTGAGAATCTCGTCGGCGTAGTCCTCGGCACCAAGGCGAATCTCGCGCTCGCGCGTGCGGGCGTCCTCGACGATCTCGTCGGCGGCACGCTCGGCCTGCTTGGTGACCTCCTCGTCGGAGATCAGACGAGCCTGCTGCTCGCGCGCCTCGCGCACGATCCGCTCCGCCTCACGTTTCGCCTCAGCCAGCATCTCCTGGCGCTCCTTGACGATCCAGCGCGCCTGCTTGATCTCCTCGGGAATCGTCGCGCGCATCTGATCGAGGAGGTCGTAGATCTCCTCGCGGTCGACACGTACCTGATCGGTGAGTGGCACCGGTCGGGCGTTGTGAACGACGTCGTCGAGCTTGTCTATGAGGACCAGAACGTCCATCAGCAGGTCGTAAGCCTACGTGTCAGAGGCATTTTCGGTGAAGAAGCCGTGATTTCCTCGGCTTTTTGCAAACTCTCGCCCAACGCGAATCGCTGAGGAAGCCTACCTGTCAACCAGGCGCTCCGCCATGGCGGCCGCCACCGGGTCCGGGACGAGGTCGGAGACGTCACCTCCGAAGGTGGCCATTTCCTTCACCCCGGTCGAGGACAGGAAGCTGTAATGGGGCGAGGCGATCACGTAGATGCTCTCGATCTCGGGGTCGAGCTTGCGGTTGAGTTGCGCCATCTCGAACTCGTACTCGAAGTCGGAGATCGCCCGCAATCCCTTGACGATCGCCTTCGCGCCCATTTCGCGCGCGAACTCGACCAGCAGGTTGGAGAAGATGCGGACCTCCACGTTGGCCAGGTTGGCCGTCGCCCCGTCGATGAAGGCCTTCCTCTCCTCAGCCGTGAAGAGCGTCTTCTCCTTGCGCAGTGGGTTGTTGACGACGCCCACCACGACCCGCTCGAAGACCTGGGAGGTGCGAGTGATGATGTCAAGGTGCCCATTGGTGACCGGGTCGTAGCTGCCGGGGCAAACAACGGTGCCGTTGAGCTCCGGCATCAGGAGCGCTCCCCGTAGAAGGCGACGTCGGCTGCCCCGTATCGCCGCTGCCGAAGGCACTCGAGCGAGTCGATCGCCAGCGGCCGACCGGTGCCGCTCTCGACGACCACGCGGCCCCCGCTTGCGACAAGGCCAGGCAGATGGCTGTCTAGTTCCTTCCCCACGCGGTCGGCGAGTCTATAAGGGGCGTCGACAAAGACGAGATCGAAACGCTGCGGGTGCGATTCTCCAGCCCGGTTGACCAGCCAGCGGAGGACATCAGCGCGGACCAGCTCGACCCGCTCGCTGAGCCCAAGCCGCTCCACGTTGCCGAGCGCGGGACGGGTATCGGCGTCGACGAGTATCGCCCGAGCGGCGCCTCGGGAGAGCGCCTCGACAGCCAGCGCCGCGGTACCCGCGTAGAGATCGAGGACGCTTGCCCCGGCAACGTCGCCGAGGGCGGAGAAGATTGCCTCGCGCGCCCGATCCGAGGTCGGGCGGACGCGCCAGCCGCGCGGCGCCACCAGGCGCTGACCCTTCAGCTCTCCGGCGATCACGCGCACGATCAGAGTGCCACCCGTTCGCCGGCCCCAACGCCGAAGCGACCGTAGGCGACTGACATCAGCGGTCCCAGCTCCGGGACGTCGAGCGACTCGTACCGCCGCAGCAGCCCCAGGACCTCCTCTCGAGCCGCCAGCAGCGGTGTCGGGTCCTCAGACAGCTCGGCGATCCTGAAGCGCGGGAGGCCGTGCTGGCGCGTTCCGAACATCTCGCCCTCGCCGCGAATCGCCAGGTCGAGTTCGGCCAGCTTGAAGCCGTCGCGCTCCCTGACGACGGCCTCCAACCGGCGCCGCGCCAGCCTGCCCACGCCTCCGCTGAACAGAAGGCAATATGACTTTTGGTCTCCCCTCCCGACCCGACCGCGCAACTGGTGGAGCTGCGAGACGCCGTAGCGCTCCGCTCCCTCGATCAGCATGACCGTCGCATTGCGAACGTCGATCCCGACCTCTATCACCGTCGTCGCTACGAGCACATCCACGGCGCCGGCGGCGAATGCCTCCATCGCCTCCTGCTTGCGTGCCGCGGGCATCTGACCGTGGATGACGGCGAGCTTGAACCCGCGTAGCTCTCCCGCCGCCAGCCGCTCCGCCTCGTCTTCGGCAGCCTTTCCCTGGAGTTTTTCGGACTCGCTGACGAGCGGACAGACGACATATGCCTGCCGGCCCTGGCGCAGTTGGGAACGGACGAACTGGTAGGCCGTAGCCCGTTCCTCCTCGCCGACGAGCCGCGTCTCGACCAGCCGCCGTCCCGGCGGCACCTGGCGCAGGATCGAAGCGTCCAGATCGCCGTAGGCGGTCA
>JBAVGD010000223.1:0-7084 GCA_049684635.1 Solirubrobacterales bacterium
ATTCAGCAGCGGCTCGCCGACGTGGCGACGGCGATCGAAGCCGCGCGCCTGCACGTTCAACGGGCGGCCTGGATGGGACGCAACGGCGTCCCGATGCGGGGCGGGCAGGGCTCGATGTCGAAGCTCAAGGCAGGCGATGTGACGATGTGGGCCACGACAACGCTGATGGACCTCGTCGGTCCCTATGCCTGGAGCACCGAGTGTCCGCTGGAGAAGTTCTTCCGCGACGCGAAGATCTACCAGCTGTTCGAGGGCACCGCGGAGATCCAGCGGATGGTCATCTCCCGCATGCAGGCGCGCGAATACAGCGAGCGCCTCGGCTACGGAGCGGAAGTGGCGGCGAAGGCGATGGCCGAGAAGGAGCCGGTAACGGCGTAGACGCAACAGCGATTGCAGGGTTGTCGCCTCTCATCGAGACTGCGATCCGGCTCCGTTAGGCTCGGTGGCCATGCTCAAGACACGCCTTCCGGCGGCCGTTCTTGCCGCCGCGGCGGCGCTTGTTGTGCTGCTCCTGTCGAGCAGCGCGGCGCCGGCCGACCTTCAATCGAAGCTCGATGCCAAGGAAGCGAAGCTGTCGAAGGTTCGCGAACGCAAGGGCGTTCTCACCTCGACCATCGCCCGTGACCGCGCCCGCATCGAGCGACTCACCACCGCGGTTGCGGCACTGCGCAACCGGGAAGCGGCGGTGCGGGTCCGGCTCGACGCCAAGCAGGCGGATCTGGATCGGGCGATGGGCGACCTGGACATCGCAAAGCGGCATCTTGCCGTCGTCAAAGCCCGACTGGGCCGTGCGCTGGTGGTCCTGCGAGAGCGTCTCGTCGCGATCTATGAGATGGGTACGCCGGACGTGCTCAGCGTGATTGTCGGCTCTCAAAGCTTCAACGACCTGATCGACCGAACCGAATACCTGAACAGCATTCACGGTCTCGACGAAGCCGTCGTTACGCGCGTCCGCGACCTACGGAACCAGGTGAAGCACACGGTGGGCCGGCTGCGAACCGTGAAGGACCGCATCGAAGCTGCTCGCAACGCGATCGCGGCCGAAGAGCAGGTTCTGGTCAGCGCGCGAGTAGCTGTCCAGCATCGCCAGAGCGAGCTGGTCGCCGCCCGGAGGCACCGCGAGGCGGCCCTGGAAAAGATCGGCGAAGCCGAGGAAGACCTCGAGGGCTCCGTCGCCACGATCCAGGCCAAGATTGCGGCCACGCTCCAATCCACGTCATCCGCACCGTTGCCCGCCGGACCGATTCGCCAGGGCTCCGGCAACCTGATCTGGCCCGTCAACGGGCCGGTTGTGTCGGGCTTCGGCTGGCGCTTTGGCGGCAGCGAGTTCCACCCCGGGATCGACATCGCCGTTCCGGGCGGGACGCCGATTCGCGCCGCGGCGGCTGGTTCCGTGGTTCTGCTCCAGCCGGAGGCGAGCAGCGGGGGCTACGGCAATTTCACCTGCCTTGACCATGGCGGCGGTTTGCAGACTTGCTATGCGCACCAGTCCTCCTTTGCGGTCACCACCGGCGAGCAGGTTGCTCAGGGCCAGGTGATCGGCTACGTGGGCTGTACGGGCCATTGCTTCGGCGATCACCTCCACTTCGAGGTTCGTGTCAACGGCGTCCCCACGGATCCGCTCGGCTACCTCTAGGCAGGACCGTCAGGACGCCGGCACTCGTCGCCAAGGGCGTGCGGCGTGGGACCGTGGCCGTGGGCCAAGAAAGTCCTATTAATGGGTAGCGGCAGGGGTTTCACCGTGCGACCCTGGGGAAGGCAGCAAACGGAGGCGAGATGATCCGTCAGGCGCGCACCTATCTGACAGGCGCAGTGTCGGCCACCGCCCTGATTGCGGCGGCGGTGGTCGCGTTCGTCCTGCTCGTTTCCCTTCAGGCTCTCGAGAGCTGGCCGCTTGCGAACCCCGTCGACGGTGCCGGTAAGACGAAGAATGCGAGCCGCAGCCATCCGGCGGCCGGAGCGGGCGGGATCGGAACGGCGGCCACCGTTCACGTCAGTCAGGGCGCGCAGCCTCATGGCGCGAGCGGGTCAGGATCGGGTGCCGGTCTCGACGCAAACACCAAGTCTGGGTCGGCTCCGGGCGGCGGTGAGGGGCCCAATTCGCCCTCTACGTCCGATGGGAATCCGGCGCCGTCCGCCGGGAACTCCGGGCCAGCCGGATCGGCCGGCAGCTCAGCGTCGGAAGCGGCGGGCGGCTCTCCTCCGCACGGATCGGGAGGCGGGCGTGAACCCTTGCTGCCGGGCACCGTGGGCTCCATCACCAACGATGCGATTCCCACGGTCCAGGGCACAGTTGAAGAAAGCGGCGTTACGAAGGCGACCGAAGAAGTCGCCGGCGGGGCCGGAGGCTTGGTTCCCGAAACCCACGGAGCGGTCGGCCAGGTCACGGAAACTGTCGACGGCGTCCTCGGCGCGGGCAAGTAGCGAGCGGCAGAGCCTGCAGCCGCACCGACGGCGTCTCGCCGTCCGAGGCGGCGTCCTCGGATTTGCCTTTGCAACCAGCAAAGGCTGCATCCTGCGTCCTTGCCACGACCGGCGATCCACTCGCCGGATGCGGCACACAACTTACGACTCGGGACACTAGGCCAAGCCTCGTCCCGTCTCCAACCGTCACAATGCGCTGCCATGGAGCGGGGACAGACAAGCGCGATTGCCAACCCGATTCTCGGCTCAGCCGTATATCCGATCGGAAGCCGGGTCAACGAGCGGGGCCATCTCGAGATCGCCGGTTGCGATGTCGTTGACCTTGCCGCGGCTTTTGGCACCCCCGCCTATATCTATGCGGAAGACGACATGCGCATCCGTGCCCGCGCCTATCGAGAGGCATTCGCGCAGCGAACCACCGCCTTCGAGGTGCTCTTCGCGAGCAAGTCTCTGCCATGCACCGCCGCATACCGCCTGTTCGCGGAAGAGGGACTCTCGGTGGACGTTGCCTCCGGCGGCGAGTTGCATATGGCTCTCCACGCCGGCTTCGACCCGGCGCGGATCTACATGCACGGCAACAACAAGAGCGACGATGAGATCTTGGTCGGTGCGCGGGCCGGGATCGGCCACCTGATCGTCGACTCCTTCGACGAGATCGAGCGCTGCGAGCGCCTGCTCGACGAGCCGCAGAAGGTGTTGATCCGGGTCACTCCCGGAATTAAGCCGTCGACGCATGACTACGTGCAAACCGGCCAGCTTGACTCGAAGTTCGGCTTCGGATTGGAGGACGGTCTGGCGGCCCGGGCAACCGAGCGGGTGCTGGCGTCCGATGTGTTGGACCTCGTCGGGCTGCATGCCCACATCGGCTCGCAGATCTTTGAGTTGGAGCCGTACACGCTGGCAATAAAAGCGATTGGCGAGCTGGCTGCTGACTGGTGCAAGGTCGTCAACGTTGGCGGTGGCCTGGGCATCGCCTACACCGCTGAAGACGAGCCGCCCTCCATCGAGGCCTACGTCGGCGTCAAGGCTCGTGGCGTGGCGGAGGTCTTCGGCGAGGGCGTGAGAGTCCTCGTCGAGCCGGGGCGCTCGCTTGTCGGCAACGCCGGGGTGACGGCCTACCGGGTTGGCACGGTGAAGGAGATTCCGGACGTGCGCACCTACGTGGCCGTCGACGGCGGTATGTCTGACAACCTGCGGCCGATGCTCTATGGGTCCCGTTACGAAGCGACGATCGCCGACCGCGCCGCTGCCGCGCCGGACACCCTTGCCACGGTCGCCGGCATGCATTGCGAGTCCGGCGACATCCTGATCCGCGACGTGATGCTGGCGGCCCCCACGGTCGGTGACGTCCTGGTGACCCCCGCGACCGGTGCCTACGGATACGCGATGGCCAGCAACTACAACGGGGTGCTGCGCCCGCCCGTCATCTTCTGCCGTGATGGGGACGCCCGCCCTGTGGTGCGGCGCGAGACCTTCGAGGACCTCACCGCGCGCGATGTCTGATCCGGTTCGCATTGGCCTGCTGGGGCACGGCACGGTGGGGGGCGCCTTCGCGAGCCTGATCGCGGAGCGAGCCGGCGCGGTCGAGGCGGCAACCGGCCGGCGCCCCGAACTGGTCGGCCCGTTGACCAGGGACGAGGGTGACTTCGGCGAGATTCTCGACCGCTCGGACCTGATCGTCGAGCTGATCGGCGGCACCGGCGCGGCGCGGGAGTACGTGCTGGAAGCGCTGCGCGCGGGGCGCCCGGTTGTCACCGCCAACAAGCAGCTCCTTGCCCGCCACGGCGATGAGCTCTTCGCCGCCGCAAGCGACGCCGGCGTGCAGCTGCGGTTCGAGGCCGCGGTCGCGGGGGTCATCCCGATAATCCGCGTGATCAAGGAGAGCCTCGGGGTCGTCGAGATCGACAAGGTCTTCGGGATCGTCAACGGCACCACCAATTTCATCCTCAGCGAGATGGCGGCGACGGGCGCGGCTTACGAGGACGTGCTGAACCGGGCGCAGGAGCTGGGCTACGCCGAGGCGGATCCCACAGATGACGTCACCGGTGCCGATGCCGCGGCGAAGATGGCGATTCTCGCCCGGCTCGCGTTCCACACCCCGGTCACGCTCGACCAGGTCACCTACGAAGGGATAGAGCAGGTCAAGCCCGATGATCTCGCCTATGCCAAGGAGCTCGGCCTCTCGCTGAAGCTGCTCGGTGTCGCCGAGCGGCGGGAGGGAGGCATCAACGTCCGCGTCTTCCCGTGCTTCCTCTACAGCGGTCATCCTCTTGCTCCCGTCGGTGGCCCGTTCAACGCGGTGATGGTCGAGGCCCCGGCAATCACCGAGGTGACGATGTCCGGGCCCGGGGCGGGGGGCGTTCAGACCGCGTCGGCGGTGCTCGGAGACGTCGTTTCGGTCCTGGCCGGCGAGGCACCCGTCCACGAGACCGATGCGGAGCTGCGGCTGATCTCAGACGTCACGTCCTCCTTTTACCTGCATCTCGAGGTGGCCGACCGGCCCGGAGTCCTGGCGAAGATTGCGCAGATCCTGGGCGAAAACGAGATCTCGGTGAAGAGCGTGGTGCAGCGAGGGATCGAAGACGATGCGCGCCTGGTGATGGTGCTGCATGAGTGTCTGGAGTCGCGCTTTGCGGCGGCCGTGGAGGAAATCGCCAAGCTGCCCGACCTGCGATCGGCGCCGCGGTCGATTCGGGTGATCGAGGAGCAGTTCGTGTGAGAGCCACGCTCGATTCCCCCAGCTGATGCCGGTTCCGCTGATAGAGCGCTATCGCGATCGCCTCTCGTTGGAGGAGGGGGATCCGGTTGTGAGCTTGAACGAGGGATCGACGCCGCTGATCGAGGCGCCGCGGCTCTCGGAGCGGATCGGGGCGCGCGCGTACTTGAAGATCGAGGGGGCCAACCCGACGGGGAGCTTCAAGGATCGCGGGATGACCGTTGCCGTGTCGAGGGCAAAGGGGAGCGGGGTGGAGGCGGTGATCTGCGCCTCGACCGGGAATACGGCGGCGAGCGCCGCGGCATACGCCGCGCGAGGGGGCCTGCGGGGAGCCGTGATCGTGCCGGAGGGGAAAATCGCGATCGGCAAGCTCGCCCAGGCTCTGATGCATGGCGCTCGGGTGGTCGCCCTGCAGGGGAACTTCGACGATGCGCTGCGGATCGTCCGCGAGCTTGCCGACAAGCACCCGATCGAGCTGGTCAACTCGATCAACCCGTACCGGATCGAGGGGCAGAAGACGGCCGCCTTCGAGGTGATCGACGAGCTCGGGGAGCCGCCGGCGGCACTCGCCATTCCGGTCGGCAACGCAGGCAACGTGACCGCCTACTGGCGCGGGTTCCAGGAGATGTCCGCGGCACCGGTGCTCTATGGCTTTCAGGCTGAGGGTGCGGCGCCGCTCGTGCGAGGAGAGCCGGTGGCCAACCCGGAGACCGTGGCCTCGGCAATCCGGATCGGGAACCCGGCGCGCTGGGAGGAGGCGATGGCCGCCTTCACGGCATCGCGGGGACGCGTGGCGGCCGTTTCCGACGCACAGATCCTTGACGCCTATCACTGGCTCGCCGCCAGCGAGGGAGTCTTCTGCGAGCCGGCTTCCGCCGCTTCGGTGGCAGGCCTCCTCGCGCACGGCCTGCCCGTGGTCGAGGGTGCCGCGGAGCCGGAGTCGGTGGTGTGCGTCCTCACCGGGCACGGTCTCAAGGATCCCGACACGGCCCTCTCGAAGGCGCCGCCGGTGATCAACTGCGAAAACAACCTCAGCGCAGTCGAGCGCGCGGTATTTGCATGACCACCCGCCGTCGGCTTGTCCGCGTCCCCGCCTCCTCCGCCAACCTCGGTCCGGGCTATGACGTGATGGCCGCGGCACTCGCCATGCACCTGGAGCTCGAGGTTGAGGAGAGCGGGGGCTTTTCCTTCGACACGGGTGGAGTGGATGTGTCGACTGAGCGCGACAACCTGATCGTCCGGGCCTTCGAGAGCCTGCATCCCGCCGATGGGATCGCCTTCCGTCTGCTGCAAGGCATCCCGCTTGCCCGCGGGCTCGGCTCCAGCGCCGCCGCCATCGTCGCCGGCCTCTTTGCGGCCGATCACCTCTTCGAGCTGGCTCTCTCCAGGGAGGAGATGTTCCGTCGCGCGGCCGAGCTGGAGGGACACCCCGACAATGTCGCCGCGGCGATCTACGGCGGTTTCGTGCTCTGCGGCCGGGACGGCGAGGATCGGCCCGTGGCGGCTCGCCTCGATCCACCCGGTGGCCTCGAGGGCATCGTCGTAATCCCCGACGAGGAGGTTTCGACCGAGCGCGCACGGGAAGCGATCCCGGCCGAAATCCCGCTCACCGACGCTGTTTCCAACGTCTCAGCGGCGTCGCGGCTCGTCTTGGGCCTGAAGCTGCCCGATCTCGATCTCGTCGCACTCGGCTTGGCTGACCGCATTCACCAGCCGCGCCGGCGCAGCCTCTATCCGCGCTCGATGGAGCTGGTTGACGCGGCCTCCGATTTCGGCGCCCTTGGGGCAACCATCTCGGGGGCCGGCCCGACCGTACTCGTCTGGACGATCTGGCAGGACGCGGGAAAGGTCACCGAGGAGCTGGAGCGTCACTGCCGGGGCTGGGCGGAAGTGCGGCGCATGCCGTTCAGCCCCCAGGGCGCCGACGTCCCCGAGCTCTAGCCC
>JBAVGD010000224.1:0-2847 GCA_049684635.1 Solirubrobacterales bacterium
GAGCAGGTCCCGGACAGGCAATCGGCGCGAAGCTTGCCCACCCGGAGCGCCAGGTCTGCCTGTTGCTCGGAGATGGAGCATTTGGCTTCTCGGGCATTGAGTTCGACACGATGGCGCGTCACGGGATCGGTGTCGTGGGCGTGATGGGCAATAACGGGATCTGGGCACTCGAGCACCACCCGATGAAGTTCCTCTACGGCTACTCGGTGGCGGCGGAGCTGCGACCGGAGACGCCCTACGAGAAGATGGTCGAGGCACTGGGCTGCGATGGGATCATGGTCCGCGAGCCGGAGCAGCTCCGACCCGCCCTGGAGCGAGTCTTCGAATCCGGCCGGCCAACGCTCGTCAACGTTCTGACCGACCCCGACGTCGTCTACCCGCGCAAGTCGAATCTGGCTTGAGGAGCCGGTCTTTGGCCTGAGGAGCCCTCGTGCCCCTCGTTCGTGGCGCGGTTGACCGCGTCTGAATTAGGGCAAACGAGAATCGACCGCCACTTTGGCGGTCGATTCAAGTTGGTCCCTCAGGACGGGCAGGGGTACGTCTCAGGGGACCTGTGCCTATTCGTTGGGCCCAGACGGCGGGAGGCGCCATGATGCGGCAAATCGTCTGAACCCTTTTAACCCGGGTCTGCGGGTGGGCTTCTCACCTCACCTGTTTCCCAGTGATGCGATTATCCGCACGGCTATCCGCTTTGTCTAGGTGGCCGCTTTGTGGCTACTAAAAAAGAAGTAGCAGCGATTTACCATTTTTATTGGATCGGCGTGAAGCTTGACCGATCTGTACTGCTGCGCTGATGCGGTCTGTCCAAGGGGTCTCAGGGGTTTTCACCGACGATTAGACGTCTAGATGGGGGCGGATCTCGAGCTTGCGGCGATCGCCGTTCCGTACAGAATGTCGTGCTCGGAGACTTCGACGCGGTCGAGGCCGAATGCGCGCATCGTCTCCACAAGGATCACGATTCCCGCGATGATCGTGGGAGCGCGATCCGGATGCAGCCCAGGAATCTGCGCTCGCTCGGCCAGTGGCGTCGACGCCAGCCTGGAAAGCATGTGCTGGATCGATGGCAGCGAGAGCACGTGGCCGTGCACGCGCTGCGGGTCGTAGGGGACGAGTTCCATCTCCACCGCCGCGAGGGACGTGGGTGTGCCGGCGACCGCGATCGCGGCTGACGGCGAACCGGCGCGATCGTCTGGCAGGGCAGCGTCGATCAGCCCCCAGGCATCTGCGGCAAGCGCCTCCAGCTCGCCTGCGGTTGGCGGGTCGGTCGATAAATGGCGCTCGGTGTGCCGGACGACCCCTGCTTGCAGGGAGGCATGGAACGCGATCTCCGCACCGGTGCCGACGATCAGCTCCGTCGATCCGCCACCGATGTCGACGACCAGCGTCGGCTCGGTCGGCGGCTGGGTCGACGTCGCGCCGAGATAGGTGAGCCGAGCCTCCTCCTCGCCGTCGAGGACTCGTGCCGAGAGCGCAAATCGCTCCCGCAGCTCGGCGATGAAGGCGTCGCCGTTCAAGGCATCACGGACCGCACTTGTGGCGATCGCTTCGATGTTCAAGACGCCGGTGTCCTCGCAGATTCCCATGTAGTCGCCGATTGCCTCACAGGTGGCCTCGATTGCCTCGGAGGAGAGCTGACCGCCAAGGTCCACGCCTCGCCCGAGACGCGTCACCCGGCTGTGCCGCACCACCTCGGAAACCCCGCCATCGGCAACATCGGCAACCAGCAACCGCGTCGAATTGGTGCCGATATCGATGACCGCGACCCGATGAGCTTCCCCCGTCATAGTGGCCGCACTCTAGACAGCGCTCACGCAACGACACCTGCCGCGCACCGGCACCCATTGCCGCCCCAGCCTCCATTGCTACGATTGGCTGACGCCGCGGGGTGGAGCAGTCAGGTAGCTCGTCGGGCTCATAACCCGAAGGTCGCGGGTTCGAATCCCGCCCCCGCTATAGATCGAATCGCCCGCTATGGCGGGCGTTTCGCGTTTCAGGGCGCTCGTCCGGCGAATCGATTACGCACCAATCGGGCATCAATTTGGTCAATCTCCGATTTCCATCGCCATCAAGGCGGCCACAACGAGAAATATGACCACGATCCCGACAACAACAACGACGACTTGGAGGATTTTCTGACCGCGCGTCATTGGTCGGGGAAGGCGGCTGCCGCCCACGCCGCCTCGCGGTTCGGGTCGGGCGCGTAGTCGGCGTAGATTTCGGTCGTCTCGATGTTGGAGTGCGTGCGGGGCCGAACCGTTTGCTGCTGACGTCGAGAGCTTTCGTGTTGCCGTCCATGCGGTTGCGGGAGCGAGCTGCCAACCCGCGAAGCCTTCTCCTCCTCGTCCGGAGCGCAACCCGTCATCCACCTTCTGGCTGGTCGACCGGCGAGAAGGGGAGAGTGCACTGCTCTCAGCTGAGTGAGTTTCTTCTCCCGCTTCATCTCACCTATCTGGCGCTAGTCAGCCCACCAGTCGCGCTGGCCATCGACGTCTTTGCGCGGAGCCTCGCCAAGATTGGGCGCGCCGATGACGAGGATCTCGAGGCCCTCCGGCCCGGCCTCGTAGCCTCGCCACGTACCGGGCGGGACGCGCACCGCGTCC
This sequence comes from Solirubrobacterales bacterium, assembly GCA_049684635.1. Lineage (GTDB taxonomy): Bacteria > Actinomycetota > Thermoleophilia > Solirubrobacterales > 70-9 > VRUE01. Next base: position 2,601 of record JBAVGD010000224.1, read on the forward strand.
CATTCCTTGAGCTCGACGATCTCGTCGTCGAGCTTCATCCGCCCGCTCCCGCGCAGGACCACGTACACCTCCTCCTGCTTCTTGTGCGTGTGGCCGTACGGAAAGCGATAGTTGGGCGGGACGCGCTGGTAGCTCAGGCCGGATTTCTCGAGCTCGAGCGCCTCGGTCGCCGAGCGGAACTCCAGGTCCGGCGCGCCGTCGAACCTGGAGCCGAGGTCCTCCAGGTCCTCCTTGAGGTTCCTGAGAG
>JBAVGD010000225.1:0-1718 GCA_049684635.1 Solirubrobacterales bacterium
GGCTTCATCCCGTGACCGAGTGGCGCAAACGCCAAAAGCACCACGCCCTTCTCCTTGCAGAATTCCAATAGCTCCCATTCCGGCAAATACGGATGCGATTCCACTTGCACCACGGCTGGCTTGATTCTCGCCGATTCATAGATGGTCTTCACTTCGTCCAAACCGATGTCAGAAAGTCCGATGGCCCGGCATTTGCCACGGTCCACGAGACTTTCCAGCGCCCGCCAGGTATCGAGCAAAGTCACCCCGCGGTCGTAAACGACATTGCCGTCCTGATCCCGCGGATCCTGCTCATCCCCTGGCTGAAACGCAAATGGAGTGTGAATGAGATAGAGATCGAGATAGCTGAGCCCCAGTCTTTCCAGGCTAGCCTCGAAAGCCGGTTCCACACGCTCAGGCCGGTGATTCGTGTTCCACACCTTCGTGGTAACAAAAATGTCCCCACGCGCAATCCCCCCAGCGCCAAGTCCTGCCTGCAACGCCCTGCCAACCTCGCGCTCATTCCCATATCGTTCCGCGCAATCGAAGTGTCGGAATCCCGCTTCCAGCGCGTCCCTAGTCGCAGTGATCGTCACCGCTGGATCTGGAATCAACGTGCCAAAGCCAAGTGCCGGTATCTGGCCGGCTCCGTGGCTGAGCGGAATTCTCGTCATTCGCAGATCAGAAGATTCAATCATGGCCACCCGTCCATGCTATTTTGCGTCCAGCATCACGCAGGCTCGAACGTTAGATGCCCCGTGCCGCAGACTGGGCGCTAATTCTTAATTGTCAGAACGCGGAGTATAGCCGCGAACATCGTCGCATAAGTCCCCGCTCAACGGGCAAAACGGGAAGCAAACAGCATCAGAAGGACGGTATACTCGGCCCGTGGACAACAACTTCAACGACCAACATTGGCCAGTCTTGCAGAAGGACGATGCTGGTCTTAAGGACGAGATCGAGAAACTCCTGACAGCTCGTGCATCGGGAAACCCGTACGCAGCCGACGCCATTTTTGCCGCAAGCATTGCGCCACTTCCTGCAGGTCTCAGAGCTATGGCAGCGACACACTGGCTCGACATAAGTCTCACTCTCGACAGCCTCACATGGCACTTCGGCAACTTCGGCGAGCCGCACCTGGTAGCTGAAACAGAGGCCGGTCTTCGAGAGTTGGGCTTGCACGAACTCGCTTCATGCTTTGTTGAAGCGAAGGAGTTGATGCTCCCTCTACTGGCGCACCGGACAGAAAGCGACGGTGATCTCAACGAAATCCTCGAGCGGGCGGGGCTCGAAACTCGCGCTGACGAACTGAACCGGCGAGCTTGGGCCCTCGACGATCTTGGGCCGGGCAAATCTGTAATCTACGACGCATGGATTCGATATACCCGCCAACACCCAGAGCGAGTTTTCGGATCGTAGCGACCCCGAGTCGCGCGAATTCTCAACCAGCAAGAACCACGCAACCATTTGAGGCTCTAAGCAGAATTGCGCTGACCCTTTCGCTTGCCTCGCGGTCGCACGTAGTGGAACCGGATTAAATAAATATTCTCGCCTCGACCATGTTTCGCCACCTTGAGCAGATCCAGAACGCCAAGGAATCCAGACTCTCGCGCCAGTTCAGGAGTAATATCCGGAAACCCTATCGGTTCAATCGAATCTACTTCAATCTCGCCTTCCTCCATCCGGTATCGCGCGCCCACTCGGACGCGAGGACGCATCCAGATGCGTCGCATCAGGAT